>JAIZWL010000005.1 GCA_021498125.1 Candidatus Thorarchaeota archaeon
GTGGGCTACTACAACCTCACCATCATGGTGAAGGTCATATGTGACCTGTGACCGGGAGTATTTAAACTCCTACAAACAATGTCCAAATATGTCCAAGTTTGGCGTAGCTGTTTGCGACCCTCCCGTATATTTTATTTCCGACTCTGAGTAAGCAGTCGGTTTTTCATTCATTGATAAACTGTGGCAACATCGGCCCAATGCATTCTCAGGGAGTAGAGATCGGGAATGCGCCCCACACTAAGAGAATGTAGAGCATCATGATGAAAACGGCGATCATCGTTGCGGACTCAAGCATATTGACCTTGGAATCATCCGTGATGGTCACACGAAGGATGAACAGTGTCGGAAATGCAAAGAACAGCAGTACGACTGAAAACAGATCGATGGGAATGACGTTCGTCACATTGAAGATGAGCGCGATGATCCCACCTGCGAGAAGCGTGTACCCAAAGATGATGAAGAAGACCTGCACGATGCCTCCGAAGGCATTGGAGAGGGCGACCTCGATCTTTTCCTTTTTGTGGCTGCTTGCGACAATGATGTACTCGGGTGCCCCGCCAAAGAGCACGAGAAGCAGTGCAGCATGGATAAAGTTCAGATGTTGTACCTCTGTGGCCCACTCGGCAAATCCGGCCAGCGCCTCACCACCGATCAGCGCACCTATGGCTGCGACGATCATGAAGATGGCGACCTTCTTTGGAGTCATGTCATGGACTGGTAGGGTCGATGACAATGCTTCCTCATCAGACTGTGGTTCAAGTTTGCCGTAGTACTTTGTGATCCGGTAGAGATAGACGATAAAGACTGCAACAAGACACGAGCCAAACATGAGCAGTTCGCCAGCATCGAGGCTCTTCGGGAGTAGTGGATTGGCCATCGCAAACACAAAGAGCATGAGCATTGTGAACCCAACTGCGAGACTGATGACCGCACCCATGCTCAAGAGATCGGAACCGACCCACATGATCGCATCTGGGAGCGTATAGTTTCCATGCTCGTCCTTTGGCAGCACAAGTGTATATATGGCGAAGACCAGAGAGTTGACGAAGATGGTCGAGAGTGCAAGTACCCACGCCATCTCGAAATTACCCGCCAGCAAGAGAAACGTAAGGACGGATAGCTCGGGAATCGTGCTGGCAAGGCTCGCATAGATCCCGGACACATACTCTGTCAGGTTCTTGTGTGTTGAGATCCCTTCTACCGACTGGACAAATGCCTCGCTAGAGCCAGCTATCACAAGGACACCCGCGATCAGTTCTATTATTCGTAATGGTGCTTCTGGGACAATGAGACCTAAACTCTCAATCCCCATAATTGCAAAGATCACAGTAATACCTATTGCAAACGATATCTGCCACAATGCTGGCTTCATAGTTTGGCACCTTGTCCGTATCGAACATGTCCTATTATTAAATCTCTCTGCATGGTCTCCGAGATCTGTTTCATGGGAACGCATGATGGTTCTTGCGCAAGTGTAACGCGGAGCCGGATTTGAACAGAGGCCACGTGTGTGAATACCAGGGCCAGCTCTTTCGGAGATATGCAACTAGTCCAATGCAGAGCAGTAGTCCAGTACCAACAAGCAGGACTGCAAGATTTGGCAGAGTTATCGGATCAAAGCCGACGTATTCATGACCAAGTGCCAAGTCTACCATCATAAGGTTTCCAAGAGTTAATGGGTTAATGCTTACAAACGGTCTCAGCAATTCTGGCAGGTTTGGGTAGGGGATTGCGATACCTATGAAGTAGTTAACGAGCACGATTGCGATCCCGACATGAGACGCTGCTGATTCGCTTTTCACAACGGATGCAAGGATGAGTCCAATACCTGCGGAAGTAATTGTGACAGTCGCTGCTATGAGAAGGATCTTCAGTATGCCAAGGGCACTAACTACAAACTGCGCACCCATGAGCACGCCTAGCAACACAACGACACCTCCCCCAAGGCCTGCATATACTAAGACGGTCAGGATTCGCCCACTACATTCGAGTAGAGGGTTGACTGGCATTGAGGCGATCTTTGCATAGAGCCCATGTTCTCTGTCTGAGGCTATTGATCCTGCCAGATTGCTTATTCCTATCGTCATGATGGTGAGGGTCACGAGGGCAATGACTACGTATCCTTTTACCATTGGCATTACATCTGGGGGCACATCTTGGAACATTACGAGAGGAAGAATGATCAGGAAAAAGATTGAGGTACCTATCGCCGAACCGAAGATCGCCTTGTCTCTCAGAAATATTCTCGTGGACCGTTGGAAAGATATAATTATTTGATTTAATCTACTCATTAGGTACCGCCTCCATCGGATAGTCTGTCAATTTGTAAAAGACATCTTCAAGAGTTGGAGGCCGGGCGTCGAGGCGCACGATCTCAAAACCCGAACTCTTAAGCCGCTCAGCAATTTTAGGAATTATTTCTGCCGGGTTATCACACAGCAGAGAGATTGATTTACCATGATCTACCACACTGCTCCTCTCATCGACACTGGCAAGTGTTGTCACCAATTCGGGTGTCTTGGGACGCGCATCAACAATAATGGAACTCTTCAATCCGCTCAGCGCCTTGAGGGAGTCCGGTGTTCCTTCTGTCACAATCTGCCCGTTGACCATGAGACCTATCCGTGATGCGATCTCCGCGTCCTCCCCGATATGGGTGACCATGAGTATTGCAGTTCCTCTTGCTTTAATCGTAGTGAGCATGGAGAGAAAGTCACGTCTCACTGAGGGATCGAGGCCTGTCAATGGTTCATCAAGCAGCATGACTCGTACGTCTTTCAGGAATGCGGTAGCGACCTCTAGTTTCTTCCGCATTCCTCCACTGTATTCGCCGACTCTTCTATCCGCATCATCTTCGAGTCCTGTTATCTCAAGTAACCATGAGATACGATTTTTCTGTTCTTCTCTCGTGAGACCTAAGAGACCCGCAAAGTATTGTAGATTCTCTCTGCCCGTGAGAAAGTCGGAACAGAAGTTCTCTTGCGGTACATAGCCAATATTGTCCCGTATTGCCCTGAGATCTCTTCGCATTTCGTGACCTGCAATCTGTACTGTGCCCGAGTCAAATGGTCTTGTCCCCGCAATTATGGAGAGAAGTGTGCTCTTGCCTGAACCATTAGGGCCCATGAGTACATAGAACTCTTTAGGATCTATGCTCAGGTTAACATTCTCGAGGACCCGAGTTCCATTATAGCTCTTGTAAAGATTAGTCACACGCACGACCGATTCTTGTTGAGATGTCATACGAATGCAGTGCATTCAAATGCACTTAAGGAATGGACAAGTTCTGTGTTACAGAACAACTGTATTAATTAACATGTCTTGATGCGTATGCTAAAAGTGGGGTAACACAATGGAAGAGATCCAGAAGGTCCTCGAAGCTCTGAGAGTGGTCGAACGTTATGAGGACTATCTATTCAAGAGAGCTTGGGCGAAAGCGTTGATTGCAATTGGAATCGTAATTCCACTTGGTGCGCTAGTCAGCATGAACGCACTCCTTATTGCTACCATCACAGGCGTTGATGAACTCGTCGTGGCCTTATTTGCCCAACTGTTGATAATTATCATCGGCATTGGGTATGTTGTTCTCACCTTCTTTGGGGCTTGGAAGACCTTGAAGGGCCATGTAGACAAAGCCACGAGAAGATCCCACGTTGGTCCATTGATTGGCATTATTTGGTTTGTATCATTTCTCATGGTCAGTTTTGTGCCGGAACGAGTACAAGGCCCCGCTCTACTCTGGGGTGCTAGTGTAGCCTGTATTTTATCATTTTTAATCCTTAGATCGAACGATTCACACTTCTTTGGTCATCTGCTCCTCACTCTCGGGCTCGCTTTGGGAATAGTTTCACTTCCAATTCTTTTCATTGGTGATCTTGCACTTGCAAAGTACACTGCACTCATAGCGTTCTCTGTTGGTTTTATTATTGCAGGATTTCGAATGCATCAAGTTGCAACAACTGCTCTTGCGCCCCCGGATAAAACGGCCTCGTAGGTGAACTCTCTATGAAGGGGCCTCTCGATCTTAGTGATGATGAACGGCTCTTTCAGGCGCAGCCACGTTTCTCAATTATATATTTACTTTTTCTCAAGAGGCGGATTGGTTTTGTAGAGCTTGTCCATCTCCTCGGGCTGACCCCTGGGAATTTGGACCATCATCTGAAGAAATTGGAGAGCGGAGGTCTCATAGAGACAAGGCGGGTCCTGTCATGGAAGCCTCTCGTTATTGTGGAGCTCACTGCAAAAGGTGCTGATGCGTTTCGCAGGTACGTGAGCAAGCTACAACACCTGCTGTCACAGATTCCAGATACTATGCTTACTGATAGGGATTTTCCGTCTTCTCACTCCTCTGATTCGGAAATGTGAATATTATTTAATTTCTCCACGTGTGCTGATCTAATGGTATGACTTGGATCTTGAATGATTGATTGTTGGGCGTGTCACAGTCATCAACAATCGACCATCGTTGTCATGTGTCGAGGGAGATGGCGAGAGAGTATGACCGTATGCATTGAAGCTTTGAAGAGTGGATGTCTGCGGTGTGATAGGCTGTTGTTCGAGTTCTTGATACGAGGACGCGCTGACACCAAGGACAAATGATCCCATCCAGTCGGCCATCGGTGGCATTTCGCCTTTTTCTATCAGTGCCCACCACAACTCATCAGTGAGTCTATTGCTTATTGGAACTGAGAATTCATAGTGAGAGTACATTGCGCCACCTGCAAGGAACGGTGTACCATTCTCATCAGGTACTGCAACTATGATGTACAGCGGGTTCCCTGTCGCCTCTTCTAATGCAAGCCCATAGGTGGGGTCCGTATGCACATCCGCAACTAGAGCAGCTCTTCCCGCTTCCGAATCAGTGCCTTCCAACTCCGCAAGAATCTTGCCGATATCTTTCAAGATCACCCATTCAGAAGTATTGAGTGCAGTACCTGAGAGTTCTTTCTCGGAGATCGTCTTCAGGCTCAATGACAACCACAGAAGATCTTCAGTTCTCGATATGAGTGAGATGTTGTCTATCCCCCGTTCATGGAAACTATCTATCATCATCTTGCATAGCGACGCCAGTCTGGTATAGAGTTCAGGGACTGGCTCAACGTATCCGGGAGGTGGATTGTGACCGCCATAGTAACGCGAGTACGACTCTTTCACAGACAGTATCGTATCATGTCTGAGTTCGGTCCATGTGCCAAGACAGGTCGCTAGCTGTTTATCCTGCCATTGCGGTACCATCATGAACGACGGATTTCCCGCCTTGGGCGTGTCGAGGAGCGTCTTGAAGGAATAGAGCCAGAGCCAGTAGAGGTTACTAGTCCACGTATCTATTGTACAATTTGAGATTTTTTTCTTCAGTAGATCCATCTGAGCAACATAGTTAACATACGACTTCTGATCATCAAGAAGCTCCCATGCTCTTTCCGATCCCAGTGCAGCCATGATGTCCAGTGCCTTAGGCAGATCTCGAAACGGTACCTGGTCGTGAGTGAGTTCGCTGAACACATACGAGTCTGGGACAAACCTTTGGCCCATGAATCTGAGACCTTTTGTTGCATTCATGTCATTAATGTCACTCAAGAAGCTGGAGAGTATCTGGGGATCTCGGCAGGTCTTTGCCGTCTCAATGAAGACTCCTAACTTGTACGGGTCCATCAACTCAGTAAAATTGTGAGGGTCATTGTATAATGCCTCGATGATGACTTGATAATCGTACGGTGTGAGATCATCACTCGTGCCCACAAAGAATGAGGTTGTATCATACACGGTCATCCATTGTTGTGTAGCATTTGCGAGGCCGCCCTTGTACACTGAACTCTGCTGCTGCTGTAATGCAATACATAGGAGGATTGCTTGGGCGGTCTCATTACGACCACGTTCGATATTTTTAGCCTCATACAAAGGCTCGAAGTCTTTTGGTTCAAGGCGGAACGCTACTCGTGAGTACCACATTACTGCTTTGAAATATTGTTTGAGCTTTTCAGAACGGGTGTAGTGACCGCGAGGAATGAACTGGCTCCAGTCGGTCTTTTGGTTCATGAACCACTGATTGTTGAACCCTGATGCACTATTTATCAAATATAATACTGGGTTGACCCATTCTGCTACTACCTCGGGGACTTGCCATGATGAATTCAGAAGTTTGGCTGCTACCGCAAAATAGGCGACATTCTTTTTCGCATAGTCCTTCCATAGCGGTTCAGTGATCGTATTATATTGTTGTAATGACACCTCCACCATATGAAGCGATAAATTGTATAATATACTTTTGAAATGGGTCTCTTCTATTTCTCTGAGTGTGAGGTCGTATAGCACATGATAGGCATGAAGAACAGAGTCAGTTGTGACAAAAGAAGGCCTATTCATTTCATAATTATATTGATAGACGTCGTAGAACATCTGAAATCCGGAGCGGGTCGCCACAAAATAATGATCTGCAATGGCCTGTTTCTCCTCCTCATTGAGATAAAATGAGTCAAGGTTCATCACATTTGACAGATCGGGCGCAAGTTCGTATTGGGGGGCATTGAGTGTATAATTGGTCTTGTATTCTGTGTAGTTTCCAAAGTGCCTATGATCCATCGATATGTTAAGGGGTTCGTAAGTCGTCTTTGAACTGGTAGTGGGCGATGAGGGCGAGGAGCCTACCATTGCACCCATTAGCATTCCTATTGACCCCGATACAAAAAGAATTATAATAATTACGATTGCCCAAGTACGATCAGCTATCTCCTTTTCTGACAAATTAGGACACCTTTCTTTCTTTACCTAGAATATTACCATTACTTTGCTATTAATCTCGTTGTGTATTTGATAATACGTTGTTTGCGCTAATAGTGATTTGGCAATCCTGTTTGGAAAACCTCAATAGATGGGAGGTCATCATTTAGTTGCAGGATGGTGTGGCTATGACAAATTATCTTCGAGATATTCCTCCCGGACCGGATCCCCCCAGTCAGATCAATGTGGTCATTGAAATAACACGGGCCTCCAAGAACAAGTACGAGTACGATACAGAACACAACGTCTTTCGTCTTGACCGTGTGCTGTATACCTTTGCTCCCTTTGACTATGGGTTTATTCCGCAGACTCTCGACTGTGACGGGGACCCTCTTGATGTGATCCTCTTCATTAACGAACCGACATTCACTGGCTGTCTGGTGCATGCCCGACCAATTGGGATTATGGAGATGGATGATAATGGCCGTATCGATGACAAGATCATAGCCGTGCCTGTGAAGGACCCGTATTATCGAGATGTCAAGAGCATTATCGATGTGCCGCGGAGTCTTATTGAGGAGCTCAAACATTTCTACGCTACTTACAAGATACAAGAGGGCGGCCATACCGAGGTTCGAAAGTTCAAAGAGTTGAAGGATGCCTTTGAGACCATCACCCGTTGTATTGCAGATTTTCAGAAGGTCGAGAATGGTGAGAAGCCGGACTGTTGATCCTTCCCCTTGTCGAGCCTGATGCTCCTCGATGGTGCGAACATGAAATTAAATTATATACTCTGTGGAGCCGTCTGTAGTCTCGATTCTCTCCTGAGCAGCAGCAACATATTCCGGATTGATGTCGATCCCCACGTAATGACGACCTAATGACTTTGCTACGACTGCCGTCGTGCCACTTCCTACAAAGGGGTCAAGTACAATCCCATCAGGTGGGCACAACAGCTTCACAAGTTCCCCTATCACGAATTGTGGATAGATGGCGGGATGCTTGATTCCCTTGATGGTTTCGACGGGGCTTTCTATCACATCTCGTTTCAGTCGGTTCCCTAGAATCCTGATGATCGTGAATCCCTTTTGTTCAATCTGGGTCTTACGACCTCCCTCCTGACCACCAAATGCGGGCGCATGAATTCCACGGATCTTCATTCTGAACCCGCTGATCTTACCGCTCTTGACCTCTTGGATCACTTCGTCTAATTTTCTCCGTGCGGTCGCTTTCTCTTTGGGCGAGAGGTCGCTCTGCTCAATGAGCGTATAATACTTCTGCCCTATCCGTGATCCATTCTTTGGTCTTTTCTTGACGAAAGTGTGTTCCGCGAGAAACTCGTCAAGGTTGAAATAATATTTATCGGATTTTACAAAATCAAAGAACGGTTCGGTCGCAGGAACAAGTCGCCGTTTGAACTGACGAGGTGTAGGATTGAGCTTCACCCATGTGATCTCGTTGACAAGCTTCACTGGTTCACTGTCCATCGCCTCGATCGCAAATCTCCACGGGATCAATTTCAACGATTTCTTGACGTACTTATCACCGATATTGAAGACTATGTGCCCGCCGTCATGGATGATTCTGACGCATTCGTGAAAGACTTGCAGCAGCCGTGCTATGTATTTGTCAGGTGAGGTCTCACTCCCGATCTCTTCAGGAACGCCGTAGTCCCTCTGTTGATAGTATGGCGGTGAGGTGATCACAAGGTCGATTGATGCATCTGGGATCTCTCTCAAGACCTCAGTACTATCTCCTACAAGTAATCTGTTCACATACTGATCCCTTTGTTCATATGGCATCATTCGCACCAAAGATTGTACATCTTCACGACATGAATGAACGTGGTTCATTTAATAACTACTATCTTCAGAAGACTGTTCTCTTAGTATTCGCTGTTTTGCAAGTAGGTCCATATTGTTTTATTACGACCTCCCACGTTCATGTTTGCCGTTGGCATGAATTTAAGATCGCCTTACATAATTGATGAGTGTTATCTTGAACTGCCGATCTGGGACTTTCACGACCGAAGCGAAAGCTCTTTAGAGGGGTTACATACTCGACAGAGGCCCTCTTGAAAGGTAATCGATACAGACAGGGCGGATTATTCATGACAGATCAAATTCAATGTAAAGCAGTAATCTTTGACTTCGACGGGACGCTCGCTAATAGTATGCCATTTCTTGAACGCATCGGTGTCAATGTCATGATGAAGTACTATGGGCTTGATCGAGAAGAGGCTACCAACAGATATCGGATCACGACCGGCCTGCCATATGAGCATCAGATCAAGATCAATTTCCCGGACCATCCGAAGAACGAAGAAGCGATCGAGGAGTTCGAGCGACTTAAGATCGAGAAGATATTTGACCAAGAGCTCTTTCCGGATACCGTACGGACTCTCTTCGCCCTGAAGGAAAAAGGCATCAAGATCTTCGTGTCCTCCTCGACATTTCAGTCAACTATTGTCAGTTATTTCGAGCGCCGCAATCTAAGAACTCTGTTCACGGACATTCTTGGTTACAAGCCCGGTTTCGAAAAAGGATCTGATCATTTTAATTACGTCCGCGACCGTCATAGAATTCCTCTTGAGGACGTTATCTTCGTTGGCGATTCGCTCAAAGACTATGAGCGCGCAAAAGGATATTGTCGCTTCATCGCTATGGTGGGACTGTTCTCAGAGCAGGACTTTCGAGATGCTGGTCATAAGGGCCTGATCGTCCGAGAGCTCTCGGCCATACCTCCCGCTCTGGCCCCGGTTGAAGTGACTGCTTAATCTTTGGTCACGCTCAGATTTTTACGACTGTCATCCGTTCGAGTACTTGCTTGATCTTTTCTTGGAGATGTTCGGGCACAGTGACAATGTTTTCCTCAGGAAGATCTTTCAGCACATGGAGGATCTTTTCGAGCGAGTTCTTCTTCATCTGTAGACAGATTGCGCCCTCAAAGGCGGGAATGATCGTCTTGTCCGGATGAGCCTTCTGCAGTTGTTGCACCAGTCCCATCTCTGTTCCAATGATGAATGTCTTCTCTGGCGACTCGGCTACGATGCGTACCATGTTGCCTGTCGAGCCGATCATGTCGGCTGCATCCTGAACTTCAGGGGGGCATTCTGGGTGGACAATTGCTATAGCATCAGGGTGTTCCTCTTTGGCCAACAAGATGTGAGCGGGATCGAATTGTTGATGGACATAGCAGTGACCTTTTGGCTCGATGTCAATAATCTCTATACCTGTCTGACGACGAACGTACTCAGCAAGGTTCTTGTCCGGTCCGAAGAGAACGGTCTTGGCACCTAGTGATTCTACGACCTTGACAGCATTACTGGAAGTACAGATGATATCACATTCTGCTTTTGTCTCTGCTGTTGTGTTAACATAGACAACGACTGGCGCATTAGGATACTCTGCTTTGCGCTTACGTATTTTTTCAGCGGTCAGCCATGCAGCTAATGGACAGAGTGCCTCCGTTGCGGGAATATAGACGGGGATGTCTTTTACTAGGACCGCTGTTGTCTCGGCCATGAACTTGACCCCCGCAAAGATGACCATATCATACCCAGCAACCTCAGCAGATTTGCGAGCAAGCTGAAGTGAATCTCCTACAAAATCAGCGATCTCTTGGATCTCAATTGGTTGGTAGTTATGAGCTAGCAAAAGGGCATTGCGTTTTTCTTTCCATTTCAGGACTTCTCTCTGAATATCACTCAGCTCGTCTGCCAAGATGTGACACCAATCCTCACGCGCAGATTTGATTTATAATGAAGTCTTTAGAGGCAAAGTGCCGATCTTTTCTTCGAGTCTTTCTTATCGGTAGTTGTGCCTTTGCAATCAGTCAAGCTTATCAATCAGTACGCATCCGTTCAACTTGGTGCGACTCATGAGAATTAAGGCCGTGTTACGAGATACTACGATTCTTGGAATGGAGCCCGGTTCACGTGAACGGGTGATTGCTGCTGCTCAAAAGAATACGAATCGGATCGTGAACCTACACAGTCTCCTCAAGATTATGGGTCTCAAACTCAGTGACCGCGTGCAGGTGCTAGAGATACTGGAGAAGGAACATCTCTCCATTTGGCTGGCGAACGAGGGTGATCAGCACGTCATATATCTGAGCGATGGAACTCCCCCTGATGATCCCGACTTCAGTGGCTATAGATGGATCTGATTTAGAAACTGCTCCTTGCATTTTGGGTCGCGAACAACGTATTAACTAGTGCTCCCAGTTTTATAAAATATTGGAGAAAGGTATGATTTATATGTTGAATTTTGTTATTTCTATCCCTCCTCTTAAAAAATAACACTTGATGCGTAAACGCCCTCTCGTATCGCCCCACGAGGTACAACTATGACAATTGAGATAGCCCTGCAGTTGTTATTTCCATTGATCACTTTCTCTCTAGCATTTGTTGTTGTGATTCTTGCAGTCATTAGGTATTTGGTTATCATTCGTGATGTTTTTACTGATTGGCTTCTTGGTTGGCTGACGGTAATTGTTTTTGCCGCACCCGCTATAGTTGTAGTGTCATTTGATTTTAATCTTATTTATATTCCGGGGGCTCTTGGAATGGTGATCGGTTTCACCATTATTTTGAATGGTGTCAGGACCAATGGCTTGAATCGGCTTCCACTTAAGTATTATTTTATAATTTTTGCTGTAGTAGTTGTCTATTCAACGATCTCTTATCTCGCACATTTTTCCGCTGTCTTGTATCTCGTTCCGACTCAATATTATTCGGGCATCGTGGCTATTCTCTCTATTAGATATCTTTTTAAAAATCAGAAGGCAACGCCGACCGTCAGGGCTATCCTCGCTGTTGATCTTGGGGGCTGGGCCGTTTTTTCATTTCTCTTCCCGTTTCTTTTATTATTATTCCCCTCATATGTCGAGATAGTGATCAGTATCCAAGCACTCATTCTGATCAAATTTGGAAGTGTTCTCTTCGGATACATATTGCGAAGATATGACCATGAACTTCGTTCGCAATACAAACTCACCAGTCTCATGGGAAGCATTGTGCGACATGACATTCGTAATTATTTGCAGGTGGCCATGCAGGGGATAGACTTGGCCCGCTCCGATCCTGAAAACATTGAGACATGGTTGACTACGGTTGATGAGAGTCTTCAACGTGCCACCGCATTCGTGAATGACATGCGTAATCTCACAGTCGAGATGACACGAGCAGAGAAGCAGCTTACCGCGATCCATCTGACCGATGTGATCGATGACGTACTACATGTTTCTCATCGGTCACGTACCCTTGAGGGGTTCCAGATGCGCGTGTCTGTGTCGGATGACATATTCGTCTATTCGCATCGACTGGTCAGGCAGATCATTGTCAACATAGTAGATAATGCGATCAAGCATGGGGCCTCCTCACTTGAGATTCATGCAGATGCTTCAAACAATCATGTGGATTTCGTGATCGAAGATAATGCGGGAGGCATCTCATCCGACATCTTGGAGTTCTTTAATGCATCCGAATCGATCTCTCTCTCCTCTGCTCCCGGCTACGGACTGGGAATTATTATTATTCGTGCCCTTGCACCGATCTGCAACGTTCAGTTGCATGTTGAACTGACTGAGGATGGAACTGGGACCCGCTGGATCATGAGATTTGAGAGGATTGCCTCACACATGGAGGTCCCCTCATCTCACTCATGATCATGTTCATCTCAGGCTGTGTTCTCTCCAAGTCGGCACATCTTGATCTCACGTGGGGCGAAATCCAATAAAATTGTATTATTTTCAATTGGAATTTCAGTCAGAGTCGAACCATCAATTTGAACGCTCCTCGCCTCAGAAATTTTTGAGGCCAATGCGATTGATGCTCTCTGAGGTTCTGGTGTGAGATTATAGAACGTGGCGAGAATCGCTCCCTCACGGACACGCAGGGAAGATACTCTTACGGCCGGATTATCGACCGTAATGATCGGTTCGAGTAGACTCGGGTCTGCCTCTTTCTTCTCCAAAGATATGGACAGTACCTCTTCAGCAGACGAGTCAGCATAGTCTGCGCTCAGTGTGATGGGTTGGTCCTTGGAATGAATTACGAGACCATAATGGAATTCGTATTCGGCTCCGAGTTCTTGAGCACCCGGGGTCTCCTCAGCAGGTCCTGCATGGATCGGCCTCTCTGGAAAATCGGACCGCGAGAGCCACCCGACTGAACGGATCATTGTTAGGGCAATACGGTGACCATCCACAAGCTCGACCTCGGGCATACCCTTGTTGAAAATCGTGATGCCGTCAGTACCCTTGGGATCCTCGACGCGGATGAATCGCTTCTGCGGTTGGACTCCGGAGGGCATCTCGGGGTATGAGGAATGTGTTCTGTCCAGTTCGTCTGGTGCCGGAATCTTCTCGGGGTCGCCCTGTCGTTCAATGTACCCGAAATGAGTTGCTGTCTGAGTGACCTCCGAGCGAAACGGAAGATCAAAACAGATCCTTAGCCGATGATCTCTTGCAAGGTTAGTGAGTCTGGTGGTGATGTCTATCCTACGGTCCTCGCTGTAGAATCTGAAGCGTGTATCGATCCTAAGTTCGACCTTGCCCGTGCGCTTCTCACGCTGCTCATCCAACCCGGCGAACACTTCAAGGTCCATCTCTTGTCGGATCTCGGCCACGGCTGGGCCATTGATGGTGATCTCTCGCTTGACTCGCTTCACCTTCGCCTTTTCGGGCAACACACGCCCGAAGGTGTATTCGTCGCCTCGGTCGCCAAAGTCCTCAAAGACATGGAGATGATCGTATCGTTGACCGCTCTCTTTATTGAGCAGGATCAGAGTGCCGTCTTTGTTGAAGTGAACTTCGTAAAATCTGTTAGAGACTCCATCTTCAGTGACCTGCCAGTTCTCATCGGAAACCTGTGGTCTGTCAGCAACTGGCCTAAGGCTCGAGAACGATAGAGCAGGGAGTGGTAGGCATGTGGCATACCTCTTTTGCGTCGGCCGGGCCGCCACAACATGAACTCTCTTGTAGCGTCCACTTCCGATGATCTCACGCGCCTGTCTCTTCATACCCTCTATGTCGAACTCCCCGATCTGTTGCGTGTCTGCGATCAGTCTTAGTTCAAGAAGTCCGGGTTCGTCGCCATCAAAGAATTCTACACCATTGATGTAGAAGCTGGTGAGCTTTCTGCCAGTTATCAGTTTCATACCCATCTTGGCAGTTCGTAGCCCAACTGTCATGTCCATGAAGATGCTGTCGCTTAGTCGTAATGCTTGCACCGGGTAGATCTTGCCATCGGGGCCGCTGATGCCGTTGACTGTCACGTCTCCCGGTTGCGTGAACTCCACATACAGAGGGATATGTGAGACCCCTGTGGGATTAAAGACTATGATGGCCGACTCATCGGAGAGTGTAGAGGTCTCGATGATCTCCCGAGTCGTGCGATCGGTAATGCTCTCGGCGATGGTCTCGGCCCATGAGAACCGGGTCTTCATCTCATCATGAGTGCGATCGATCGAGCATCCGCAGATCGAGTCGTGAGGATGATTTCGTAGCAACCACTTCCATGCGGTCTCAAAGAGTTCGGTGGGATAGTCCGCACCGAGGTGTAACCACAGATATGTGCTGATGGGCTCGACTTTCTTACAGAGTAGATCTTCCACTCTCTGATTCCAGAGCTTGATCCACATCCTTGCAGAATATGTGTCTTGGAGCAACGGCGCTCGTGCAGGAGACCTCATCTCTCCCTCATAGGCGGGAGGCGTGTAGTGCGCCTCGTCGATTGCCTCTCTGAGAGCACCGACAAATTCTTTGAGACCTCCTAGTACGATGTCACGACCTTCTTTTCGAAGTCTTGCGACGTGCTCTTGAACAAACGGTTGAGGAAAGAGATGGTCTGATCCATTCATCAATTGATATATCGGAAACGGAGAGAAAGGTTGCAACTCTTCAATGACCTCATCAACTCTTTCCTTGAACTCGTCATACGCTTCAGGGAGTCTTGACACATTTCCATATCCTCCCGGCATATACACTCCGAGAAGAGAGACCTGAGAGTTGGGATGTGATCTCCACATGAATGGGACTGTCATTATTTCAGGAGGTACTCCCCTCCACAGTACAACCGAACGCAGTGATGTGAGGTCTCCAAAGATTTGTGGGATCGCACTTGTGTGACCGAACTGGTCTGGCAAGTATGCGATGTCCATAAGTGGGATCTCCATGCGCTGAGAGAGGTCGTGACTGTACTCGAGATTTCTTATGAGGCTCTCTCCTCCGACAAGCCATTGATCCGCCAAAACGTACCATGGCCCTATTGCAATCTTGTTCTCGCGGATCGCCTTGAGTAGATCTTCTCTTCTTTCAGGTCGGATCTCAAAATAATCTTCAAGAATGACGGTCTGGCCATCCAACATGAAATGATACTCTTGCTTCTGGAGGATTTCTAAGAGGTTGTCGATGAGATCGATCAGCTTGGCTCGAAATATCTGAAATGGCTGATACCATTCTCTATCCCAATGAGTATGTGGTATGATGACGATCTTCTCTTCCACGATGGAAACCTCGTCTATGATTTTATATTGTGAGTTAAGTTTCTATCCGTTCAGACAAGCTAAAAGTGTAGGCCATTTTTGCCGATATCCTTAAGAATCAAATCTTCACAACTTCCGTTCGTGAATCATTACGATTCATATGCCGGTCTGGCGGAGCAGCTTACGCGAAGGACTGCAGATCCTTTTTACAGGGGTGCAAATCCCCTGGCCGGCTCCATCTATTTTTATTTCCGTCCCGTCCCTTTCAAAGATCATGAGTTCGTGTCTGCACGGTTAATCCCTATTTTAGGGCCGCAAAGAGGTGATATTTAAATTATTACTGAACGCTCTTCTACTATTACGACTTTTAATCGAGCGGTGATCAGCGTGTGCTAAGATTTTAATAACTATCTGAGGAAAATGGAGAATGCACGCTAAATGAATACTTGTCTATTTAGAGTGTAATTCACTATTCGAGGTGTCGCGAGTCTTGGGAGAAGACGTTGAGAACTCGGAATCGAATTCAGAAGAGACCTCTGAAAACGAGGAAGAACACAATAAGATGTTTTTCATTTATGGCGTACACATCAATGATGTGAAGTCAGACATAAGAAAATTCGTACAGCCGGACGCCGAAGAAGAGGCAGAACTGTCGTCAGAACAGACCGGAAATATCTTATTGATCTCTGGTTTCTGGGGCGTTTTTATATTGTTTCTTTTTCTTGTTGGGGCCATGATTGTTGGAGTATTGCAGGGAAATGCTGGAGCGGACATGTTCATCGTCACATTGATAATTTCGGGCTTGTCGATCATTTTATTTCCGATACTCTGGTTGACTGTCACAATAGTATTTTCGATCTTTACAGTTGGTGCCTTTTTCAAGCGTCGTCATTTTAGTATAGTAATAGTCGACCGACGAAACGAAACCTTCGTGTCAAAATTACTGATGGCCGTCGTGATGCGCGGTGGTGTATTTAATGCAACCACCGATGATCCTGAATTTGACGATTGGGTGAGAGGCGCATTGAGGCTCTACTCACGAGTCGCCTATCTTCGTGTGACGGCTGTCATTTTGGCCGTTATCTGGGGAATACTCGAAATCGATCAACGATTTGATCTTCTTCATCTGGTCTATCAAGTCGATCTTTGGCCCTTTAGAATCATTATGCTGTTGCTATTTCTGCCATTGATTCTCTATGGGGATCTCTTGGTATGGAAGATCAGGGGACATTATGCGGAAGGCGATCTGATCATCTATCGACTGAAAGCATCCAGTTCACGGTTTGACCCTGACGTGCCACTCTCGGACACGATGAGTGACTTCTCATTTGGTTAGAAGTACTGGCCGTTGTCGGTCCTCTTGATTGGTGGCAGAAGAAGATTCTGACTGCCACCGCGTATTTTTTAATTCGCGCCTTTACTTTGACAGTAGTTTTTAATAAATAATTCATGCGACATGTATTTGCATGCTATGTTCTTCTAGTTCTAACTGAAAAGACGCCACCATGTAATTGTTTTTTATCTCGGCAGAATGATTATATTGTGCATAGTTTGGTCAGGTTAGTAGAGGAGTGGAGACTGGTAACAGAAAATAGAGAACAACAAGATTTAGAAACCAAAGAATCCGGCGAGTCTGAAAACGTGATCTCTTTCGAGATTCTTGGTGTACCCTCATCAGCAGTACGAGATGACATTAAGAAATTTGCATCACCTATTGAGAACGAGGATGGATCTATGACTTCCGAGTCAGTAGGGGAGATCAATGTGACTTCGGGAATCATTACCATTTTGGCTGGACTTGGTTCGGGACTTGGTGGAAGTGGAGAAGGTATCCTTCTCTTTCTTGTTATTTTATTTATAGTGATGAGCGTCTTTTCGATCGTCTGGGTTTTTGTGATGATCGCCTTCTCAATTTTTACATTGGGCGGCTTTTTCAAGCGACGCCATATCACCGTTGTATCAATTAAAAAAAGAGATGATTCCTTTGTCTCTAAACTTGTTGTGGCTTCGGTTCTTCGAGGTGGGGTGTTATATGAAAATCTGGGCGATCCCGATTTCGATGACTGGCTCCAAAGAGCTCAGAAACTGTATCAAAAGATGGTGCATATTCGTTGGGCTGGATTGCTTGCCGGAACGATCTGGGGCATTGTGGAGATTGCCTTTAAGGGGTATAACATTCTGCATCCTACATTTCACTACGACCTCTGGCCTTTTAGGATTCTAATGGTCTCACTATTCCTCCCGATGATATTCTATAGCGCTTGGATCGAACTGAGACTCAGGCGTCACTATTCCGAGGGCGATCTGGTCGTTCATCGATTAATGGCCTCCGACCCCGTTTTCAATCCCGAACAGCCTCTTCCGGGTGCTGGTCCGTCAGGTCAATTGTCCGCAGATGCTGACAAGCGACTTTAGGGATTGGACTCTGCGGTAGCAGTCATTTCAATGGCTGTTACCGCTTTTCGTCTGATTTAGTAGGGCCTGAAAAGATTAATGTGGACTCAGATATAACACACCATATCTGTGAGCCGTTGCCATCATTGGTTCTAGGAGAGACTGATGATCGCTTGATCGGTCGGCCCGTAGAATATCTCAAGCTTGGTTGGTGATTGTGGGATGGAGAGTACGCCAGTGCATGAAGAACAATTTACGAAGATCTCTGGGACGACCTACCATTGGTACAATATCTTTGGGGTCTCAGGATCAACAGTTCGTGAAATGATCCACGAGTTTACAGGTGGGGAGCAGCATAAAAAATACATTTTAACACGCTGTTGTGGGAAGGTAAGGGCCGGAACTGCACTTGGTCAAGAGTGTCTGGGAGCTGATTGTGGAACAGGCAGTGGCGGTGATTGTGGCGAGGGTCTGTGTTTTTGCCTGCTGTTGAGCATGCTCATGATGGTCGTGGTCACCATTGTCTGGGTGGCCGTCATGGTCGTGTTCTCGTTCGTCACTGTTGGGGGATTTGTGAAGCGTCGATACAGGACTGCAATATTCCTCGAAAAGAAAAGCCATACATTTCTTGCAAAGATCTCATTGGCCGTTGCTCAGCTGGGTGGTGTTCTCGACTATCCAATTGGTGTACCCGACTATGATCATTGGGTTTCAAGGACGGTGCGACTATTCAAGTATCTCAAATATATTCGTCAGCTAAGCCTTTTCTTGGGCACGGTCTGGGGTTTTAACGAAGTGTATTTCAAACTCAAGAACATCTTTGATCCAACTTTCCACTATAATCTCTGGCCCTTCAGATTTGCAATGGTGATCATCTTCATACCTCTCATCTTCAGTAGTCCTATTCTAGAGATTAAGATTCGAGAGGCTATCGATATCGGTGAAGGTCTTATTCATGATGTTATTGCAATGCATCCCGAATACACACCGTCATCTATGGTATCCATATCTCATTCCTATCGGAGCTACTCGATGAGTGATGAATCTGATTCCTATGATGTTGATAAGGAGTGGGATTTGTCGAATTAGCAAGAGCCTCCGCCACGGACACTTGACCTGAGATACCTCTCACCTCACAGGACGAGCCCATAAGACCTAACATTGACGATGTTAGTATGACAGGTCGATGAGCGATCAGATTCCCAATATAGCGACCCAGTTGCTGTCCAGTGTCATTGGTGTACAGCCTCCCATCCCTGATGATCACGATATGCAGCTCGTGAGTATGGAGGCTGTGCGTATTGCAGCCTTAGAGTCCGCAGTGGCTCTCCGAATGAGAGATGCAATGCCAGCTCATCCCTCAGTATTCACACGACTCTCCCATCGTGCGGAGCTTGCTGGCCTTGACACGAAGACGGTTTGCTCCTTGACTGCTGAGATACTTCAACGAATCGACTTGGACAAGTCCGCTCATCAGATTGATCGATTGACTAATCGGAAATTCGCTGATCTCTTGGCCTCGTTACATTCTATAGGGTCTCATCTTCATCCCACACACGGTAAGCAATTAAAATCTCTGAGGCCTCAGGGTCTGTTCTATACTCCTTCTGAGGTGACGGATTTTATTGTTGATCTGGCCTTTGCTCCATTTTCGGCTGAACATTCATCCTCTCTCTTAGACGATGATCCTGATGCGATGGAACAGATGCTCTCCCTATCAATCCTTGATCCAGCATGTGGTTCTGGTGGGTTCCTTGTGTCGGCGTATCTTCATCTTTTTGATCTTATCAGACGGGTTGAACCTCAGTCTGATGATTCCCTGTTGAGAGAGCGCATCCTACCGAATCTGTACGGTGTTGACGTTGATGCCGCAGCGCTTGAGGTTGCAAGGGTTTCCCTGCTCACGATAGCTGGCCTCGATCCTGCAAAGGCCAAGTCTCTCAGACTGAACTTACGACAGGGTGATGCTCTGATCTCAAGATACGGATTGGCTGGGACCTCGGACTATTCCCGATTGATTGAGGCGAGCGACAAATGGTTGCCCTTTGAGTGGCGCAGCGAATTTCCTGAGATCTTTCATAGGTCTCCAGAGGGCTTTGATATTGTTGTTATGAATCCACCATACGAGCGACTGAAACCCAATTTCGCAGAGTTCCTGAGAGAGCGATTGGTTCAAGGAAGCCGCAAGATTCATACTGAAGAATTCGCCCGGTATCGCGAGCAGCTCTCCCGACTCGTCACCTATTTTCGACGATGCTTTGACTATCATCTCACGAATCGTTATACCTTAGACACTCATAGACTATTCATCGAGCGTGCACTCAATCTACTACGACCCGGTGGTCATCTTGCAGTCATTGTTCCCACGAGCATACTTGGAGACCTCTCTTCACAGCCCTTGCGTAGACACTTGCTGTACGATAACTTGCTTGTGGATGTCTTTGAGTTTCCCGAGACCGCTCGTGTCTTTCCGGGAGTGACCCAAGGTGTGACGATCTTTCTTGTGGAACGTGGTAACAGGACCGAGTACACACGCATCCGTGCTGGTCTTGATCGCTTGAAGACGGCTCTTACGGTCGAACCCTTGAGAGTGAGCATCACGGATATCGAGCGGGTGATGGGGCAGTCGGTCAAGATTCCTCTTATCAGTCCACGCACTTGGAATGTGTTCGTTCAGATCCACCATCATCCACCACTCTCCGAATACACGCAGATCCTCAATCTTAGAGGCGAGCTTGATATCACGATCGATCGGGAGTTCATCACGTCACACGATACTGGTGTCCCCCTCATCAGGGGGTCTCATATTGGTCGATTTAGATTAGGTAGGTCGAGCAAGAAGAGACGGGAGTACGTGCAGGTAGACGATTTTGCTTCATCACGTTCTTATTCCCGACGGATGTCACATATTCATCGCTATAGAATTGCAGGACAACAGATCTCAAACCGGGGTCAACGCTGGAGACTGAAGTTTGCTCTCATCGAGCCGGATCGTGTGTTGGCGAACTCATGTAATTATATTATTATTAGAAAAGATGATATGCGTTCATTACTCTATCTTCTTGGAGTGCTGAACTCCTCTCTTCTAAATCTGCGATTCAAGGTCGGAAGTACTAACAATCATGTGTCAAACCGGGAGATTAGCGAGCTTCCCCTAGTTAGCCCATTTGAGACCGATGGTGACACAGCTCAGGTGATCGACTCGATCGTAACAGTAGTCGAGCGTATCCTTAAGGCCGATGACAATCTTTCTCTCTCTGCTGAATTGGACGCGCTGGTCTTCAAGTTATATGGGGTGGCTTCCGGAGATGCAAAGAATGTCCTTCACGATCTCGGGGCTGGTCCTGATGAAGTGTCGCGTGTGACAGGTCTGTTATTGTAGTGTCAATGCATCAGGGATAGCTATATTGCCCACGTGATGCAATGTCTCTTTAGTTGAAGTCTTTGTTGAAGACAAGTCGAGTGTGTCTGTGATGTTGGAGAGCCTTTCCGCTATGAAGAGCAGTGAGTCATTACTGTTCAATCACGTTTCTCCCTCTCTTAGTAGACTCGATCTTGAGATCATCCGTTCTATACCTCCCGGTGGCAACTGGCAGAACATCCCGCTTGAGACCGCAAAGAAGTCCTCCCGGATCATGCAAATTCGTGCGAGCGGCGGCCGTACAACATACTACGGACGACTCAGACCGGACATGCCCTCCTACACGGTGAATACGTATTTTCATAGGCCCGGTAATGGCTCGTTCATCCACTACTCGCAGGATCGGATGATCTCTCTTCGTGAGGCAGCCCGTCTTCAATCGTTCCCTGACGCCTTTGTATTTCAGGGAAGTCTGTCTTCTATTTGCAAACAGATAGGGAATGCAGTCCCTCCCCTCCTTGCTCGTGCTGTGGGCCTGACCTTGAAGACGGGTCTGACCGTTGATCTCTTTGCTGGTTCTGGTGGCCTGTCACACGGTCTCAAGGATGCTGGCCATGACGTTATCGTGGCTGCGGAGATCAATCCGGCAATGTGCGAGACCTATGCGCTCAACCATCCGACTACTCAGATACTTCAAGTAGACCTGTCAAATCACAAGGACTACTCGTTAATGGTCGAGACCGTTGAGAATACTCTCCATGGTCGTTCTCTCTCTCTTCTTGCGGGTGGCCCTCCGTGTCAGGGCTTTTCGACCGCTGGACATTGGAACCGCCTTGACTCGCGTAATGATCTCGTATCTGTGATGTTACAGGCTGTTGCTGATCTTCGTCCTGAGCAGGTCCTCATTGAGAATGTCTTGGGGATCAAGTGGATGGCCAAGGGAGTCTTTCTAAAACATATTCTTGCCACCTTGGCTAACCTTGGATATTCCACTCATTACTCGGTCCTACGAGCGGAACAGTTCGGAGTACCGCAACGCCGGCGTCGTGTTGTCATTATTGCAGATCGTGATGGGGACCTGAACGAGTTTCCCTCACCTCTCTTCCAAGCGGTCCCTAAAGGAATGAGGCGTCTTGAAACACTGCCCGCTTCCGATCTTCCTCCACCCATCTCTGTTGAGGAAGCTATTGGCGATCTCCCTCCGGTAACTCCTGGAGGTGGAGAACATACTATCTCCTATAATTCACTCTGGAGGGTAAGCAACTATCAGCAGTTGATGCGTGGCGAATTATCATTCGAAAAATTCTATGCCTCGAAAATCTAGACGATTATCTATGATCACACGTGTACTAGAGGTGACGTGGTACACGTATGGATCTTGCTAGTACACGTGACGTAGTGCAATGCTCACACAACCGCGAAAATGGAGGGACATACCCTATCACAAATAACAATTTATTGACGGTATCGGTTGAAAAATAGATAACTGCCTTGATGACTGGAGAGAATGACAATTTGATAGTATCCGCAGCGCTCATTGACCTACATGGTCCAAAGATACTAGCTCAAGAGTCATTTTACCAGTCTGCCCCAAGTGTTGAATTGCATAATCGTGTCCTTGAACAGTTCTATGAACTTGCTGTTGCAGTGTCCATGGATGAAGTTCTCGAACTGAATGTTGCGGATCGTCATTGGCTCGTCACACGACTTGATGATGTCTCGGTCATTGTTGTTCAATGTCATGACTCCACTCCCGACACTCAGGATATTACAGCTCTTCGTGCCCTCAAGAAGGCTTTCATGTGGAAGATGGGCGATGGATCAATTCGTGAATACAAGGCGGAGTTTGTCAAACTGGTCCGACGCCATCTTGTGCGCCCGGCCAAGTTTGTGATTATAACTTCAGCGCACATAGGTGTTGAAAATCATTCGGGGAAGGCCACTCTTAGCATGGTTTCTGAACCGGGTGGCACTACTCGCGAACCAATTAGAGTTGGACCATATTTGGTCTCAGTGAAGCATTGTGATTTTGAGACCTTTCAATGGACTGATGATTTTCTTGACGCGACCGGTTTTGGACTTGTGGTCTCTCCTGATGTTGATGAGGGCTTTTATCACAAGACGACCGAGACGATCCGTTCACATCTCCCCTCTGCCCTTGTCTTGGTCATTCCCGGTTCTGACGATGAACTTGAATTTGCTCGGCAGATCGAGGATACTCTGGACGCACAACTCTGTGACTCGGTTTCTGAGGACTCGATCAATCTGCTTCTGACCCTGCTGGCCACTGCAATGCTGACCGATATGCATCCCGAGCTTGCCCGTAAGACATGGGCCATTGAGAAGATCAACTATGAATCACCGATCTCTGAGATCGAGCATCTGGGACATCAGGCGTTTATTGTCACAGAAAAGCAGACTGGCACTGCTGTCTTTACATACTACTACGAGCCGAAGTCAAAGGTCATTGAGAGAGCCCCCAATTTAATCACTGCTATTTCCATGTTCAAATTGGACTATTCTGGATCGAATAAGACCTCGGTCTTCACGACTGGTACTTTGAATTTTATAATGATCGAACACGATGAGCTGGTCTTCACTCTGATCACAGGCAATCGTGATGATGTTGATGAGCTGAGGGAGAAGTTCTCATTTCTGCCGGATCTTTGGAAAGATGAGAATCCGGACGATCTGCAATGTGTTGAAGATGATCTGTACAAGTCCCCACCTTTTACGTTGAAACTGTTAGCAACTCTCCCGCCAGAGTATCTGCTGCCTCGGATGGTCCCGTACCGGGTCAAGGAGATTGAATGGGATCGCTTCTCGTCCGAGATGGTGAAAGATTTTCTTCAGGCCGTATGGAGCAGTCTAGATGGTCATATGGATCTAAAGCGGCTTGCGTATGGTGGTGGTCCTCAGATGACGTTGGGTGCAATACACCTACTTCGCCGTCTTGGTGCCATTGACCTCAAAGTCGTCATTCGCCCCACTGATATTCTGGAGAAGGGACGGCCTCCAACATCTGAGGAGCGCTCGCTCTATTCAAATCTAGACAAGCTACTTGGTGTGGTGGACGGGACACGAACACTCAGTGAGATCGCACAGCAGGCAGGGATAGACAATAATGTTCTTATTACAGTCTTCACTGAATTATACAAGCGTGGTATTATTCGGATTCGTAATTGAACGAGTACGACCCAAAAAGCTTCATAGCCACGTTTTACGCGGTAAGAGTGAAGCAAGTGGTACTGAGACCCTCTTCGTGGTGATTAAGACATGATTCACAATGTGATGCTCGTGCAGAAGAGTACAGGAGAAGTCCTTGCACGAGTTCGTTTCTGGAAGATCGAATTCACAGAACGACATGTCAAAGAATTTCTCATTGGCTACAATGATCTTCTCAATACTGAGGGTCTTGCAGAAGATACTCCCATTTACGTGGAGCAGCACAAAGTGTTCCATAGCCCTGTACGAGATGATATGCTTCTCATCTTTGCGACCGATGGGCGTGATGAGGATCGTACTATTCGATACAAGGTCCGTGAGAGCGCAGCACGTGTTGAGACCAGTCTTCGAGGAAATACCCTGAGTTACATCCGTGACAACCTTGATGACATACTTGGCGAGTTCGTCTTTACTCATTTCAAGGTCTCATTTGTGGGTTCAGGTGGTGTCGGGAAAAGCACACTCCTTCGTCTTCTCTTTGGGAAGGAACCAGCCCCCGGTGGCTACGTTCCCACGATCAATGTGGCCGTTGACTCTTCTGAGACCATCCAGTTCGGTACCTTCTTGGTGACGATCTGGGACTTTGCGGGACAGGCCGTGTTTCATGATCTCTGGGGATTCTATTTCCAAGGTACAGATGTCATCTTTCTCGTCACAGATAGCAGTTTCCGAAATGTCATGCAGACCAAGTCTCTGCTGAGAAATATCAGAAAAGAGGCTCCGGCTGTTCCCTTATTCATCATTGCCAACAAGCAGGATCTCCCCGAGTCAATGCGCGCAGAGAAGATCCAACGATTGCTTGGTGCGCCCACATTCCCGATGGTCGCCACTGATAAGACCCGCAGAGAGGAATTCATCAGATTCATGTTGGAGGTGGCTGCAAAGACCGTAGGGGTCGAGCTTCCAAATAGGCCTCTGAGTGAGATGATCACTGTACGCCGCAGGACTGAGGAGGTCTTTCCGGATCAGTCTGCCTCTCCCACCCATGCCGAGACCGGCTATGAGACCGTACCCTATGAGGAATCCGCTCCACACGATTCACAATCTGCCACTCAATCACAGGGCTCCGCAAGCACTTCAGGCTCGACCACGACACAGGCCACTGAGGCCATGGACGCTTCTGTTCCCGCAGCGGTTGTGAACGAACCGACCGAGGCGGAACTACTCCATCTAATGGTACTTGTTCATCATGAGGGACTCCCACGTATCGCATTTGAGTTCAAGTATACTGATGATGCGATCGAGGGACAATCCGTTGCGTCGCTCATTTCCGCTCTGGACTCGTTTAGTGGAATTGATGCCACTGCGGAACCCGGTGCCAAGACCGATGCTCTTGAGACCATCCAGCACGAAGGCAACCTGATCATGGTCGAGAAGTCTGCGAACTTTCTCATTGCGGTGACGGTGACAAATACCTCCCGCGAGACCGAGACCCGTCAGGCAATGTCCTCGATCCTAATGGACATGGAGTCTGAGCATGCTTCTGTCTGGGATAATTGGGAGGGCGATACAACTGTGTTTGAGACCTCGATCTTCAAGGTCCTCTCGCTCTTTCCCATCAAGGGAGTCGGTCTTGATTATCTTGTTCGTGCGAGAGAGGCTGGCAAACCTCTGCCCTTCAAGAACCGTGAGGTCGGAAAGGCCATTGTCGAGGTCCGATCCGCAGTTGATGGTAACACTACTGTTGGAGGCATTGTCAGAGAATTAGACATGCCACGCGATGTCGTGTTCGGCTGTCTTCAGATACTGGCCAAATACGATTGGATCGACTTCCATGTCGATATCACTCCTCGAACAGTGCTTGTGAAGAAACGGGATGTACCCGTGGACCTGCAAAAGATCTATGGGCCTCCAGTGGTCAAATTCGTAAATCTGTGCGATGGTACTACTGCTCTAGAAGATGTCGTTCGCAAGATTCCCGAGATCAGTCTTGCTCCAATGAAATTCGTCGCACCGAAGTTGGTGCTTCGTGGCGTCTTGGAAATCGTTGCTTGATGCGCGCATGACTGAGAAAATAAGATCTAATTATACACACCTGCTTCTTAAAATAATAAGATTTTATGATGTAGTGAAGTGAGGCTAGAATATATCTTATTTTTCCTTTGTTTTTCTTTTTATTATTATTATTCATGACAGTACTAAGTCTTGATGATGATTCGTTCTGATGGTCTGGGGATCTTAATTCCACGAGGCTCTTGTTCTGTTGGAGTATGAACCATTATCCTCTTCCCGGTGCATTCCTTGACATATGCTTGAAGCTGTGATGCTGACGAATGAGCGCTAAGGCGTGCATACTGAACTCGACATTGATGTTCCTCAAAGCCGTGAAGCAAGTTCCAACCCGGTGTGCGCGGTGCAAGGTATCCACAGAGAACGATCGCCGCTTTCGGATTGTCTCGCTGTTGTTCAAAGTGTTCTCTTGCAAGACCACCATTCATCATTCCTCCGCCGGCCACCAGAATGTCATCCTCATGGAGTTTTGTCTGTCCCGACTTTAAGGCATGCCAATGTCCTTCATACCCGGAGATCTTTGTCACCTTCTCGGCCAGTCCTGCAACAATTACGTTCTTGGACTGTGTGGCACCAATCTGTTCGAGAAGTGTGAGCATCTCTTGAGACCTTCCAACTGCAAACGACGGGATGACGATCGGCCCGTGGTTCTTGACGATCTCCTCCATCTGATGGATGACCTGAGTCCGGTTGAAATCTTCGCGCCCCCAATAGGTCCCATCAAAGATCACATAATCAGGATTAGTTGGTAACGAGGCGCCCGGTAAGATAAGCGACTGGTCGAGATTAAAGTCTCCAGTGTACAAGATCTGGACTCCCTCGATGTCAAAGAGGTATGCTGCGCTTCCCGGGATATGTGAGGCCTCTAATGGTGTCACGACTATGCCGGGTGCGACTTCGCTGCTCTTCCCGATCTCGAGTTCAACATGATTCCTGATTGCCCGATCGATGTTGCGTCGATTGTATCGTGACACGAGATCCGTCTTGTCCCTCTTGCGAGGCGGAAGTGGCGTACCCACATTGAGCGCGTCCTCAAGAAGAAGTCGTGAGATCGCAGCGGTGAGTCCTGTTGAACACCACTTGCCCTCGAACTTGTCGTACAGGATCGGTAGTCCTCCAACATGGTCGAGATGCGCGTGGCTGATCAGAACTGTGTCGATCATCTCCAGCTCTGGCTCCCACCACGGAATCCGTTGATTCGCCACTGACAGACCATAGTCCAGTAGCACGCCCCCAGTGTCCGTCTTGATCAGGATGCCACTGTGGCCGATACGCGGCCCGCCCAGAAAAATGATCTCAATCTGTTTTGTCTTGGTCGAGTATGCAACAGAAGACATGAGGCCAACACGAAGTTTCTGTGGTATCATCTCAAAGATGACCGGATCCATCGCCTCAATAGGCGGAGGCTCGGGGAGGTCTTGCAGCCGGACTGGCAGTATCGTCCCCTCATGTGACTTGAAACCGGTCTCGTCATAGACTTTCTGAACGGTATTGATCGCATCGGCCACGGACATATCGTGAGTGATATGCTTCTGGGCCTCGGTGTTCACTTTTTTCTTGTAGATGCCGTGCAGCTTCTGGGAAATCCCATCTGGGAGCCACTCGCGTGTCAGTTTCCTCACGGTCTCGTAGGTCCGATCTCCAAGAGCCTCTTCCAAGTAGTTTGAGTACTTGCGAAGCGTGGCCACAAAACGGTAATCGTCTTCTTGAAGGATCTCCGTGATGTCCACACCGAACTCCTCGCATGGCTCCTTGAATTTTTCCGGTAGCCAGAGCGGGCTCCCAAGAAATTCGACCCACTCTCTGAACTTGTCAAGTAGTGGTCGCCCCTCATACCCCTCAGCCAGCGAGATGATGACGATCGCCTTTCTCAGCCAGTCTTCGATCGTATGCCTCGAATAGCCCGAAGTGAGTGAGAGTCTGTAGACATGACGGAAGTCCTCTCTATTGTAGGCCCCAAGGATTACACCATAGACAAGCAAGATTGCCGCCTTTACAAATTCGTTCTCTGTGAGACCTTTTGTTGTTCCCCGTAGGACTCTCTCAAGGGCCACGTTCACAGCCCGCGCTTTTTCCAGACCCTCTACCTCTGCGCCCGAGGCCTTGAGGATCTGAAACGGCAAGAGTTCACGGCTCTCACCGAAACAGCCCTCCTCATCAGGTATGGCCCTTCCCGCCAGTGCTGATCGAGCATCCTTGATTCCTTGCTCAAGAATCTCTCTCAGAATCTTGTTCGATACCTTGGGAATAATCTTCTTGTCTATGTCCATAACTCTCACCAAGTCCCTGGCGGTTCGTGGCGTGTGCCTGATGATGCGTTCTGCCTCTTAAATCAAAGGGTCTCAAATGCCCTAACTGGTGATCATGCTATCTTGCGGATCTAATTTCTTATTACTTAATAATCTCAATTGTGGTCGATCCACACGATTTGAGATCTTCTTGACCGCCTTCGACTCATTGGATGATTGGTATATACGTATCGTACATTATCTTATAAAGCAAAAATGGAGAGATTAGTATTGCAGTTCGTCGTCGGATTCTTCCATCAAAGGACGTAAGGATTTGATCCTTTGATGAACCAAGACACGCCAAGTCTAATGTATTCACACTTTCACCACACGGATTTCACGAAGCAGATCGTCGTTGTGGTACAAGTATCATTGAGATATCTGTCACGTGAGAAGATACATTCATACTTGGATGGAGGTTCAGTATTATGAAAAAGACGGCAACACTATTACTTATGGCCATACTTCTACTGAGCGTTTTTGCGGCAACTAATTTTGCCTCTGCTCAGTCGACTGATCCATTCACGAGAGTGACTTGGAAAGTGGTCGATGAAGTCAATGACTTCGAACACACTGAAGAGAACTCTCAATGGATCTTTGGGCCTCAGCCCACCATTGTCATCACGTATGCGGAGAATGGTACGGACATTGCTGACAATGACTATCTTGTCAATGTCGGTACAGATCTGTACGTGAACATCACTATCCCCAGTTCGTTCTTGGGTGAGGGTAACTCTCTCGACTCACTACTGTTCTGGGGATCTGGTCACGCACCAAGGTCTCCGATATTCGTGCTTCAGTACAATGCTACGGCTGATGATTGGAACAAGTTGTGCTTCTCGTACGAGGCAGGTTCCCAAGAACCAACTCCTAGTGAGTTCTTGACCCTGAATGGTACGGATTCAACCTACAAGGCGACCTCGGACGGTTATGTGATCACGTTCGCTATCTCCTTTGTGATCGATGTCGGCCCCAGGATCTTCTGGACTGGTATGCAGGCAACGGATACTGATGGTCGGCCTGTGACCCTCTCATGGCTCTCCCGAATTCAACGAGGCGACTTTGAGAGCCCACCAATTGGACTGGGTGTTAAAGTCGATCGGATCCTCCAAGGATTCCCCTCATTCTACTACGCCAAGGTCACAGACGCAGCTGGTGAGATCCTGCACTACGTTGGTGTCGATGATCCATATACCTTCACCGTTCAGGCGAACGAGCAACTTGGTGAGGTCTTAGTACCATTCACGATACTGACGTTCGATCCTGACTATCAGATCAATAACCCGATCGTCATGCCCAATGACCCTTACAGTCATACTACTGGTTGGACTCCCACCAATCTGTCCATGCCCTGGCTAAACTACATCTACAATAGTTCCGGTGCTTTTGCAGTGGCAGGTTATCTGACCAATATCAACTGGCATTGGAGCTACGCCTACAATGTCTGGGTCGTGACGTTCAACATAACTCTGGATCAGAGCATTGACATTAACAAGTTCTATGTGCTTGAGGACACATCAATTGAGAGCAGTGGCGGTTCGGTCTCTTGGACTGGTCACTTCACGAATATGACTGATATGCATCCAAGTGAGTATGAGGTGGGTGCGACTATAACTCCTGACCCATACTTCTGGACGGTCAAAAATCTTGAAGATGTACGACTAGTTCCGCGACCCGAGATCGTGGAACACAATACAGTTCGTCTTGCCTTTGAAGACCAGTTTATTGAGGGAACTGTCACCAAGGATGGCGAAGTTGTAGGACATGTCCTTCAGGGCGATGTCCTGAACGTAAGTCTTGATTTCTTTGGGGACGGTGGCAAGGTCAACGGTAGCTACTATGTCCTTGTAAACAAGACTCATGCCTTCGAAGACGAGTTAGGTAATCCTATCGATCTTGATGGCTATCTCGTCTACATTGACCGCGACAATCTGACCTTGTATGTCCAAGGCTCTGGCTCTGGAAATAACGAGACCACTTACTGGACCACGATCGTGGTTCATTCAATGACGCTCGATTTTGAACACAATGTGAGTTATTCCAATTCTACAGCTGTGACAACTTACATGGACAGTGACCGTAATTTCATTCGCCAAGATACTGTCACTACCAGCTCGATGGTAACAGTCCTGGACTTTAAGATGGTCATCGGTGAAGACCATTCAGTGATCTGGTTGACCTTACGCTTTGAGTCGAGTGCGCCATCGATGAAAGTCGATACTGCATTCGTCAAAAGTGGTTATCATGTCACAACTCAGGCTAATGTGTCGTTATCCGGCTCTGGCATCTGGCAATTGTATCCGCCACTTAACTGGTCTAACGCAGACACTAACATAGATGTCATTACAGATGATATTCTCTGGACTCCGCGGCATTTCGTACTCGGGACCGTTCGGTTCTGGCAGGCTCCGAAATGGACGGTGACCGAGGATGGTGCTATCGATCTTGATGGTAACGTCTACACCACTGAGGACCAGTACTTTGTGAAGCGGACTGGTACGTGGCATGACTGGGGCAACACCACCGTTCAAGGCATGGGTGTTGGTGTCATGTTCGATCCATCCCCGCTCAAACCTGGTGACGAATTCCATTCCTATAGTTGGATGGGCGTTGTAGATTTCATCATCGAGTTTGAGGCATCAGAGAACTTCTACTGGTTCCACGCTGACGACTTCAGTCCGGTCAACTCGACCGAGATGGCGGACATTCAGGACACGCTCTGGGCAAATATGACGGAGGACATTCCGATGCCCGGGTACGAGTGGGTCGCATGGCTCTCGAAGAATCGCACCATTGATCTGAGCGAGTTCACGGGGCTTGACGGCAACACTTGGAAGACCTCATGGTTTGCTTGGGGCACAGAGCAAGCATTTCGAGTATCAACGACAGCGACCAGTACTACTTGGGCTGCATTCAGGGCTCGATATGCTGGACTGCTGCTCTTCAAGGATAGTCCTAATGGTGCATCAAAGAGTGCTCCTGACTTCAGCATTGAGAACGGGAAGGTGGTCACAGATGAAGTGACACATGTGGTTCTCATCGACAGTGTGGAATCGATCGAGCTTCGTAAGCCGTTCGGTGCGACCAATGATACTGGTAATGTGCGTGTCTCTCCTGAGACCGAGGTCTCATTTGGTATCTCGATCTATAATGTCAGTGTGACATTCTTCCCGCTACAGGTCGCTAATGCGGATGGCATTCGTGGACCGTGGCAACTGCGGCAGTCCTATGAGGGTTCGTTGGGTCTTGACCCCGCCAATTTCGATAGCTGGATCTCTCATGGCAACGTGACTGAGATGGCCTTCGATATCACCTTCAATGTGGACATGGTGAATTATGACCCCGATGATCCGACCACTTGGAACCATGCGGTCTCCTTCAAGGTCGATCAGCAGTTTGGCACATGGCAGAGTGATGAGTTCAATAGTACCGTGTTCGATGGGTACGGTCTAGCTGTGAACTTCTTTGGTATTCTTGGAACTGGTACTCGAACTGAATACAAGGCTGGTGACACTCCAGTGACCGATCCAAACAGTGCAAGTGTGAATGCGTCATACTACCAGTTCGGAGCGGATGACAGTCCGTTTGCCAACGTGTCGATGGGAGGTCTGCCCTACACGTGGGGTGGTGACAGCTTCTCAACCACTTACATCTCTGGATCATCAACAGCACCCATCGGAGCATTCAGTGTTATCTATGAGAACCAGAATGGTGAGACCATCACCGACTGGGAAGTAGAGGCGTCGATGCTCTTCATGACTGCTGGATATGACCATTGGAGTGGTAAGGAGATCCGGTGCGATCCCGTCTTTGTGTCGTACACCAGTGCCTCACAGACACCTCCGCCTGCGACCACTACCACGACCACTACCACGACCACTACTGGAACGACCTCGTCTACAACTAATCCTCTACCTAGCACTCATACCGGATTTGGTGTTGACACGTACGTCCTTGTTGGTGGTGGACTGGCTGTCGTTGTAATTCTGCTTGCCTTAGCTCGTCGCAGAAAATAGGTCCCCTTTGAGGGATGCTTCGGCATCCCTCTTCTTTTTTTTATATTCGTGTCATCTTGTGAAAATCAGTCCTTCTATTTTGCAGGTTCCAACAATGACGTGGGCAAATTTCTTTATTGTAAAAGAAGTCGTATGATCTCTTCTGGGAACGATTCCTGTACGGTTGAAGGATCACTGAGGTAGCTGTTGTCAAGTGGAAAGACAAGGCTCCAGCTTGAGCGTTGATACTCGAACATTGCACAGGAGGCATGACCAAGAGCCAGCCACTGTTCAATTGAAGGAACTCCGCCCATGACCAGGGAGAGGAAGAGGGTGCCGATCATTGGCGGGAGAACGACCGTGATGCTGTCGTTGCGATGTTGTGACACTATCTTGTTCATCGCCTCGGCAATCCGATTCTCGGCCTGTTCGATCGACTCGCCATGGTGTGGGACGAATTCCGGGTTTGTCCACATCGCACGGATGATCTCTGCGGTCTCTTTTTTGATAGGACCTTTGCCTCCATGAGCCACTTCGGCAAGATTGTCCACTTGCTTGACCTCAACGCCGAACTCATTGGCCAAGTGTTCTGCTGTCAGACGCTCGTCTGAAGTTGGTGGGGTATAGACTCGCGATGTTGACGTTATCATTCGTGAGTGCACAAGATCATCCAGCTGGCCAACACCTCTCTCTGTGAGTGTTTTATTGTTGGTTTCGGCAGGAATCACTATGTAGATTGTCGTGCGAGAACCCATGATAGGGCCCTCGTCGCGCTCTTGAATGAGGTCGAACATATCGCTCAACAGGTGGCCACCATGAAAGCTTAATAATCTTCTCGGCCAGTGATTGAGCATCTCACAATCAATGTTTTATGTGGATTTGTAGAAACTATACTGAGGCTGTAACCTTGCGAGTGACTGCTGCTAAGTTAAGAGACTTTGAAGGAAGAAATTGTTTCATCTGCGGAAAAAATCTGTTAAAATACAATATCCAAGACCTCGCCTATGCGGAGACCCATACTGGTCGATCTGTCAAGGCCAAACCAGAGCGCTATTATCTATTTGCCTGCCCGAATTGCGGGAAGATCGCTCATAAGAGATGCTGGTACAACGTAGCCGAACAGAGGGTCAAAAAAGGCCTCTTTGGAACGAAGGGCTACAGGCTTGTCTGTCCTAGTTGTGGATATGAGGTTGCGCCACTCAGAAAGAACCGTACTCCTTGGACTAAAGGCTATCAGATTCCGGGTCATCCCGACAGTGAACTCCTTGAGATCTTTGTTGCCGATATCCGTTCTTACAAGACGGGCAAATTGTTCGGGTCATTAAGTCGTGCCATCAGTGGACTCTTTCGAGCTGTGGGTCTCGGTTCCCTGACGGATCCCGAGCGTAGTGCTATCGCCCGTGCTGCTGCAAAGGTCGGGCGGACAATGGAAGAGGTTGCCAAGGATGTCTTCAAGATCGAGCTGCCCAAAGAGGGAGACCACGAGATCAAGGCGTTGACCTGCCAGAATTGCGGTGCGCCTTTGCCGATGCCCGGTCCTGGGGAGTCTGTTGTGGTCTGTGAGCATTGCGGAACGGCTCATATTATTGAATGAAGACAACCTAGAATCAGATAAATATGGTAGAGTAAATTCCGAATCTATTGGAATGAATCGGAGGCTATTTTATTATGCCCAAATATCTTGAATTCAATCAGGAGACTTCACAATTCCACGAGACCACCCGAAGGTCCAGTGACGATAGTATCCTTCTCGTGATCGATGAGACCGAAAAGAAACTCATCATGACGGTACCTGCTCATATCACGATGATTGTCCGTCGTGCCGCTGAACGACAGGCTCGGGGCATCACCAAGTCTGGATTTCTGTGCAAAGATGGTGGTCGTTATGGTCGCGGTCACGAACTTGAGGTTCTTGGCGAGGGTGGCAAATTACCCGACCGACTATTACACAGTCCTCGTGAAGTCTATTAGATTATGCGCTGCTTTTAGATCGGGAGTCCTCTAGCTCCCGATCATGATTTCTTTGCAGTCTTTCTCTGCATCACTTAAAGTGGTGACTTGTCCGTATTTGTTTTTGGATTATTATTTATCCATTGTCTTGAACGCTTGTTCCTGGAGGATTCCTGATACCCGCTCTCTCACTCTGACCGTGATCTGTTTCTTATCCGAGCGTTTCAGGCTGATTTCTTTGAGATTGGTGAACTCGGTATCAATGGTCTCTGAACAAGAGCAATCAGTATATTGCTGTTCGGTTCTTCTCTCAACAGTAGGATGTTCGGGCTCGGACCTCTCTGCTGAATGCTGCTCCCCAGTAACTTACTCTGAATGGTCGCGCCCGCCGTGGCATTAGGCCATCTGATGAATGCATCCACGCTGTAGTGATCAGACCCCTTGTTTGCGTCGGCCGTATCTCCCACGGTAGAGTTGATCAGGAGTCCGTTAAAGAACTGGTTCACAATGATGTAATCAATCCGCTCTTTGAGATCGTACCAGTGACCAAACGAGTATCCCGGGTCGGTGGGGTTCAGCGTACGGAATACGTCGGTGAAATTATGCACCTTCGATGAGAAGTTTCCGTAGACCGTGTCATTTGGCTGGAGCAACATCTTCAGGGGACCGTATCCAAGATCATCTCCCGCAGGACTGAGATTGCCCGTGTCATCCGGTGAGTAGGCGTTGAGGTCCCCCATGTAGACGATCGGCACGTTCCCAAGGTCGTCCATGTAATTGATGATCCCCTCGGTCTCGCGCTCCCGGCGCATCTGATTCGTGTCCCCCTGTGACGCCTTCAGGTGGCAGCCTATGAAATGGACATCCGTCCCGTTGAGCCTGATCACGGCCTCAATGAAGTCGTGGGTCACCCAGTAGTCCTTCCCGTTGTCTAACTTGACCTTGGGGATCTGTGTGAACTTGACGATCGGAAACCTGCTCAGGATCGCCTCGCCACTCGTGTCGTATGAGATCCCCTGTGCTGTGTACCCAATGTATGGATAGGTGTCATTGAAGTACTCGTTGAACTCTCGCACCACGCGGTTGAGGAGTGCATTCCCCTTGTCATCAAAGTTGCCTGTCTCTACCAGCACCATGATGTCTGGATCCTCTTCCTCTACTACCTTCTTCCACTCCGGCTCAGATCCCGACTCGTAAATGTTGTACGCCATGATCTTGACCGGTCGTGTGTAGACCTCTGGCACAGTCGACGTGTAATTGACCGTGAGGACCAGGCTCTCTGATCCCGTGTTGCCTGAATCGTCTGTCGCTCTGCACACCACTAGATGCTGTCCTGCATTCTCTCGCGTGACCCGCCAGAGGTAACTCTGCACCGTGGCTTGTATAGCCCCGTCAATGATGATCTCATAGCTGGTGATGTTTCCATTATCCTGTGCGGTGAACGTGATGTTGACAGTCCCTGTAACGGTCGCCTTGTCAGTGGGTCTCAGGATCGTAACTTCCGGCGGGGTCGTGTCCTCTCCCGTTTCGGTTGGGGGACTTGGCGTGTTCAGCATTGTGAGCGCAAGCCCACTGATCACTATTGCCACTATTACGACGCTTGCCAAGATCATTATCTGCTGACGATTCATGGTCACCATTCTGAATCTGTGTTCCACAGTGTAAGAATCTATCGCTCTCGCGTTGCTCCGTATCCGGTCGCCTTATTCCCTTTATTTTGCGTATGGGTCTCTCTCTTGTCTGCGATCTGCATGAGACCTGTCGATTTTTCGAATCGCAGTGCACAACTAGAGGTTTTTGAGATCGGGTGCACAAAGCGACCACCATAAACCTTATTTTCCCCTTTTCGATAGAAAATACCTGCGGTTCAAATCAGACTACAAGTAGGGTTGAAACAAACATACTAGACTATAGTTCACGTGTGCGGTGAAATGTTCAAATCAGACTACAAGTAGGGTTGAAACTTGTCACACGTGCAGATCTCACGCTGTTATTCTATGAGTTCAAATCAGACTACAAGTATGGTTGAAATATAGTGAAGGATTAGAAATTGTCTATAAAGAATGGATTACGAAAAAAAAGTGAGAGGCGAGCGATTCGATGAGAACCGCCCGTTAGTGATCGATTTAGTCTATTCCCAGGCCTCATTGCTCTTAGGCAAGAGCGAGGGATCAGGATCAACGTTAACGTATTTTTTGACGACCTCAACAATGTCGGGGAAGTCGATGCCAAGTTCCTTGATCAGGTCGAGAGTGGGCACGCCGTTACGAGTCCAGCCGCGTCTCTTGTAGGCGGCATCGGTGAGAAGTTTGTATCGTTCCTCACGGAACTCGCGTAGTTTGATCCTCTTCTCAGTCGTGCTCATGCCAGAGATATCGACACCGAGTTCTTTGAGTTGCTCGTCGTAACGATCCTTGCGGCTTTCGTACTCCCAATCAGTGACAGGGCCGACGCTTCGGTAGGGTGGATTAGAGTCATGGAGCCGGAGACCCTTGCCCTGGCGGATGTTAAAGATCCGCTGGAAGTTGTAGACGCGCTCGGAGTCCCTGACGAGATCGTCAGGAGTGGACTTGCGGCCGGTCACGGCGGTGAAGAAACGAGCGTAGAACTGGAGGTGTTTGGGGACCTTAGCGGGTTCGTCCGACTCGGCGTTGTCTGCGGGGACAACATCATTCCATGGAAGTTTGCACAAGCCATTGAGCCCGAACCAAGTCCGCCACATGGGGAACCAATGGAGCGCCTCAGCCTTCTGTTCAAAGGTCGGCATGTAGTTATGAACCATGTCAAGGAAGATCAGCCACGCCTCATCGTGCTGTGGGCCCTTGAGTGTGAGACCGTAGCCTCCCTGCTGAGCAAGGCTCTCTTTGGTCATGTACTCGCTGTATTCGAGACCCTTGTGTTCCATGCCGATGTCCTGCATGAGCTGTTCATCGACGCCAAAGTTCTCAGCAAAGTACTTCTTGAGATAGGCGATCCCCTTTCCAAAGTGGACACCGAAGCCCTTGCCCTCGGCGATCTCGTGAAGGACAGCAGCGGCCTCCTCGGCGGCACCCCACGTGAGTTTGTGGCCGCCAGTTGCTTTCTCGTCAATGTATCCCTCAGAAAAGAGTTCCATGACGAAGGCCATTGAGGTCCCGAAGGAGATCGTGTCAATACCGTAGGTGTCACAGTAGAAGTTGTACTCTGCGACCCAGTGTGGATCGAAGACGCCGATATTGGAACCGCAGCCGGCGATGGTCTCGTATTCCGGACCATCAACGATAACCTTCTTGCCCTTGAACGGGCCGGTCTTGGGGACAAAGCCCTCAATGCAATGTGCACAGTTAATGGCGCACGCAGCCCAGCAGCCGTCCCAGCCCTTGCCCGTGTTGGTGAAGATCTTTTCCCAGACATCATCGAACAGTGCCTTGGCCTCGGGATCGCTTCCAGTGCGATAATTTCGAGTGGGGAAGAGATCGTACTCGTTCATGATCGAGGGGAGGTGGCCAGTGCCAACGACGCGCATGTGATTCTGCTTGGGGTCAAGTTCGATGATCTCCTTGGAGTGTTCACGGGAGACCTTCTTCATCTCTTCAGGGTCGGCGGGGTTGTTCATGTCCATCGTGATCTTGGCCTTCTTTCCGACAAGAGCCCTGATCCTCTTGTCACGGAAGACGGTCCCTATGCCGCCGCGTCCCGACTGCTTGTAGCGTGTGATCTTTCGGCGCATGTCATACCAGCTAAAGTTCAGGCAACTCATGTACGCATGAGCGGCAGCAGGGCCTGTAGAGACCACCGAGATGTCGCGGCCCTTGTCGGCGGAATGTCGCTCTGTGAGAATTGCAGTCAGTTCGTGTGAGTATTCTGGAAGATCGGAGGCGTCGAGGATCTGAATCTTTCCCTCATCACCATCGATAAAGATGTAGACATCCTTGTCAGCCTTCCCTTGGATCTCCATGGCATCGAATCCTGCAAACTTGAGGTAAGGTCCAAAGTATCCTCCAACATTACTGTCGATGGGGATCCCGGTCTCTGGAGAGATGGAGGTCACAATTGATTTTCCTGCACCCGGATATGCTGGCACACCACCAAGTGGTCCGCACGCGATGCAGATCTCGTTTTCCGGATCGTCCCACTTGACTATGCGGTCCTTTGGGAGACTGTTCCACATCAACCAGAGATCAAAACCCTTTCCGCCCGTGAAGGTCTTCTTCATCTTCTCATCCACGGGTTTTATCGTGATCGTATTGTTCGTGAGGTCGATGTAGAGCGTCTGGTTTGCATAGCCCCGGTCGATCTTTGGAATCTCATATGTCATTTCCTTGATCGCCAATAATCTCACCTTTCAACGCTCTGTCTTGAGGCAGTGATGGTCGCACTTTCGCTGCTCGTCACATTTGAGTCTTCTGTTTTGTCACTATATTTGATCTCTATTGTCATCTATCGAGTTATTTCAGAATCGTGGTGATTCGAATTGATTGCTTGGCTCGGTGATGCCTATACTTTGTCCAAGTCATTCTGTTTTACAAAAATTTGACTGACCGGCTTATTTAATATAAAATATTATCCGAAAATGATTAAATATATAGCCATTGCTGATGATATTCCGATTCATATCAGAAGGCTTGGGTAGATTGAATGGAGTGCATGACATGGACGTTCCAGAATTTCTCAAAAAAATATTTATGATTGGGATTTGTATCGGGCGAACCACTCTCACAATTGGGACTGACATTTTGAGACTCTGTCGCGAGTTCTCGACGTACTCTGAGAAAACCGTCTATTGCCGTAGCCCTCCGGAAGCATGATACGCCATGGATACTCATTAGTCATATAATGAATACGGGACTGCTGGAAAATACGGGCATCACGAACGCTATAGCAGTGGCACTCAGGGTGGTTGATAGGCCATGGAATCTTATTTATCAACTCCGGAGTACAAGGTTGTTGCCGGAATTGGAAATTCAGACCGGGATAGCTGACGCCATCCGAGAACATAAAGAACTGTGGTGGATCATCGGTGTCATCAAGGATACTTGGTTGCTGAGGGTGCCATGCATTAGAGATGCGATGAGCGAGCGCTTGCACCATATCGTTACGGCCCTCAGTAAGTATTACGATTCTTGGGTGATTATTGGAACGATAAACGGTACTTGGTTGATCGATACACCTGCCATCCGAGATGCTCTGCGCAAAAATGTCGAGGACCTTGCCGTTGACATCAGAGAATACCCCAAACCAGGTGTGGTCATTTCAGCACTGACTGGTACAGAGATCCTTGACGATCCTGTCATCAGGAATGCTATTTTTGAGGTTATTAGGGAATCCACCGAACCATGGCAGCTCATTGCTGGGCTTAAGGAAGCAGAATTGTTAGAGGATGAAAGCATTAGGGATGCGATGAACGAACGGATTCCTGATATTGTTGCTGCCATTAAGAAGTATGCACATCCGATATATGTCAGAGAACATATTAAAGGTACATGGCTGTGGGACGATCCAGTTATCAAAGAGGCTGTGGCTGAACGTAATAACGAGAAATAAGAACCGCATTACTTTGTGATTATTGTTCCAATATGTGAAGATGTTTTTTGTGATGACCGTGTGTTGCGAAGACTTACTGGTATGAACGAATCCAAGTTGATACTTATTTTGATGAGGCCGTTTTCGTCAAAGAATCGTACAGAGCAGAAAGACGGTCGAATAATTAACTCTAAAGTCATTGATAGAGAACAGTACCATGTATTGGAATACTTGCAGATCAATCAAATATACGATAAATCTGGAAATCTATCAGTCTTCTATTGACCAACTTTCATGCATGGGTTCTCTTTTGACCGTTATAACCTCAATTCCATGACGCTCTGCATAGGCACAGACATCGACTGAGCAAGCAAAGGTAATATATTTAATTATAGGATCTACTATCTTTTCTCGTTTTTCTAGGAACTCGACTTTTTTGAGAAGTGTATCGATGTCCTTTTTGTTGAGAGCATTTGTGAATTCAATAATCAGTGGAGGCTCTAGTGAGATTACATTGATCTCAACTGGTGACCCCTTGCTAAACACAATGCCATCAGAATCAAAAGCAGCATAGTGCATACCTTTAGCGTTGAACTCTCGTAATATCTCAATGATTGCTGTATCAACTGCCCGTTCAATTCCCCTGCTGAGGACCTCTGTGTGCTTTTTCAGAGATTTAACAAGGTAATCGATTTGTTTAGTGAATCTATTTTCCATACTCTGCTGAGATTTGATTAGTTCACGAACAGAAACGGTGAGTTCAGCGATCTGCTGGTCGTTTCTGTCAATGCGTTGGAAGACGGTCTTCTGAGACTCGATGAGTTCAGCGATCTGCTGGTCGTTTCTGTCAATGCGTTGGAAGACGGTCTTCTGAGACTCGATGAGTTCCTGAATTGAAGTCGTTAGACGTCCAATTGCTTCAGTGTTGTTTTTTGTAGTGTGTGCTGTTTGAATAGTTGCTTCGGCTAATTGTTTGATTATTTGGGTTATAGTTGATTGGATCTGCTCTGAATCATCAGGGATTGGTGATGTTTCAAAGACCGGGGGCTCTTTTTCTTTATGCATAATTGATCTACACACATTATTCTATGAATTGTTTTCTCTATTAATGTTCTTGCTAGAAGATCTCTGAAAAGCCAATGTAAGAGCGATCTTGAGAAGTATGGGCACTCTTAGAACAGAATCCAAGAATCTTATAGTTCTATCCCGAGTTGATAGTTTATGGTTATTGGTTTTTCAAAAAGACTTGATTTGTAGTACGGTATTTGTAAACCCGGGTAATCAGTGTTTAATATTTATATATTCTGAACGGTTTAAAAAGTTTAAAAATGTAGGAAAATCCGATAATAGACGATGAGGATGGATGAAGTCGTTGTCTTTATATCTGCTTTTGCTAGAAATGAGATAATTCGAAGATTGCTCATTATGGCCTCTGAAATGTAGATGATTATGTATATGTCCACGCGATTTAAATTATGATATTATCATATGTTGAATAATAATTAATAACATAGTAGTTTCGTTTAGTTGTTTTATAATAACACACCTTAATTATACTAAATTAATTTCGGAAATATTATAACGAAATGTTGCGGATGCGAGCTGGTGGTTTTAGTTTGGGCTACCGACAGATATGGAAATTTCTTATTATATCATTATTTGTTGTGACCGCTATCATTGCTGCAATGGATCTCCGTCTTTATTTTTCACAGGAGAGTTACTTGATCACTAGTGATAGATCTTATGACTCGGTTGTTAATGTGACCTACTCACTGAAAGGAGGACACTCTTATGACCTAGAGTTCTGTGTGGTGAACACAAATACCAATTATGGCGAAGTTTTAGCACCTATTGCGTTCGTTATAAACGGAACAAAGGTATGGTCAGGCACACTTCAAGATACTTCTCGTCCGGGTACCAGTACTAGGAAAGGTGTGTCAGCTAAGGCTTCAGCGAAGTACTCGTTTCATGCAGATACAAACGTTACATTTTGGATAACTGGTGTCATAACGAAGGGCGAGTATTGGACTGTAACAATTTACAAAGATTTGCCACAGACGTTGAAGGACGATATCGTGAAGACATCTATTGCCTTGTTCGTTGCTGGAGTTTCCGCTTTTGTTTTGTTGATCGGATATGCCCAAAAGTACGGGCCTATTACGCTTTCCGGATCCTCACAACTAGAAGGCCCACCACGAACAGATGACCGAGTTGTACGATCACCACAACCCGCTGAGTCCCGGCCTGACATGGACTCGGAATTTAGAACATATGATGCTTCTGATGACGAATAATATTTTTTCAGTGGCCGTGATCACGCGGCCGCTTTATTCTTTTTTAAAATATGTGTGGTAATATTTTATAGATAAAATGCCGGATTTATTATAATAATGCGCTTTTGCTTACTTGGTACAAGACTCGACTTAACTCGTATATGTCCCGTGTGATTTATACTATTGCGGGTTCTGTGCGCATTTATTTCGATCATGGTTTCAAATCTGGGCGAATTTGGTGTTTTACAGATTATGGCTGATTTCGGTCATTCGATCGAACAAGAACTATGCTTTCCGTTCATATTTTGACCATGAACTTACGATTTGTAACTAGTGAATGCTATATAGCAATGTATCCTATAATAATCAATTACATTAATGAATCTAAGAAACAACGGGACTAATGTGGAGTGGGATCCGCTGACTGATCCATGATGTCGCTTGGAAGACCTGGCCGTGAAGGTGGGTGGTCAATGCGAGAAGAGCGACTGAACGACCCGAGCTCATGTGGTCACAGATCACAGGAAGGGTATTCGTACAACGAGATGGATCTCAGGGGATCTATGTCAACATCCGCGGCGGCTACGATTTTTTGGATGGACAGGGAACATACTCCGACTTTCTATGGCTCTGGATGGCAGATTGGGGTCGGGGAGATTATGTTTTGTGTACAAGGAGGTTAACACGTGACGGTTGAAGAGGTGACTACTAAGGAGAGCGAGCTCTTAGAACAGGGGCGGTCGCTCGTGATCGGCGGAGGGGTCGCAGGAATGCAGGCCGCTCTGGACATTGCGAATCAGGGTTTCAAGGTCTATCTTGTTGAGAGGACGCCCTCTATTGGCGGCAAGATGGCCGCGTTGGATAAGACATTTCCAACACTGGATTGTTCGGCTTGCATACTGACTCCGCGATTGAGCGAGGTCGCACGGCATCCGAACATTGAGTTACTGACATATTCAGAAGTGAGGCGCGTTGCAGGGAAGGCTGGCAAGTTCAGAGTTGAGGTCTTGCGAAAGGCACGGTATATCGATGAAGATGCTTGTTCTGGTTGCGGCGAGTGCGAGAAGGTATGTCCTGTGGAAGTTCCCTCGGAATTCGATGAAGGGCTTGGTTTTCGCAAGGCGGTCTATATGCCATTTCCGCAGGCGACCCCACACGTCTATACGATCGACAAGAGAGATCATGCCCCGTGTAGGCTTGCCTGTCCTGCTGGCGTGAACACTCAGGGTTTCATACGGATGATCGGCGTCGGAAAGTTCGATAGGGCGCTGGAGATCGTCCGTGACGCAATGCCCTTTGCAGGGACGCTTGGAAGAGTCTGTGTCCACTGGTGTGAGGGCGAGTGTGCTCGTGGAAACTATGACGAGAGCGTGAGCATTCGGAACCTGCACAGATTCCTTGCAGATAACGAGCGGAAGAGCGGAAGTATTGCACCCGTCAAAGCCGAGATCACAAAGACGGAACGGGTTGCGATCATTGGTGCGGGTCCGGCCGGGGTGTCCTGTGCCTATCAGCTTGCACGAATGGGTTATCCGGTCACGGTCTTCGAGAAGCGTTCCGAACCCGGCGGTCTCATGAGATATGCTATTCCAGAATACAGACTTCCACGAGATGTGCTCCGTGAGGAGATTGACCGTGTTGCGGAATACGGAGTAGAGTTTGTCTTCGATACCGAGATCGAATCGATTGAGTCCTTGAAGGAGCAGGGATTCAAAGCTGTTTTTGTGGCCACCGGCGCTTCTCAGAGTAGACGACTTGGACTCGAGGGCGAGGGTGCAAAGGGCGTGTATCATGCTATTGATTTTCTTGATGCCGTGGCACGAGGTAAGAGGGTGAAGGTTGGAGAAAGAGTCGCCGTTATCGGTGGTGGAGATGCGGCTATTGACTCTGCTCGTGTGGCTCTCCGTGAAGGTGCTAAAGAGGTCACGCTCATCTATCGCCGATCTCAGGTTGAACTTCCTGCGATTCCAAGCGAGGTTGAGGATGCTCGACGTGAGGGTGTCCGTTTCATGATGATGACCACGCCGACAAAGATCTTGACGGCAAAGGGAGACATCACTGGTCTTCAGTGCATTCGAATGAAACTGGGTGCTGAGGATCTCTCTGGTCGAAGGAGACCAATTCCAATCCACGATTCTGAGTTCACGGTCTCAGTTGATACGATGATCGTGGCAATCGGTCAGCAGGTTGCACCCTCCAAGCTTCTGGAGTCTCTGGAACGCACAGAGTGGGGCACGATCATGACTGATCCTTTGACCCTCCAGACGAATGTTGCTGGTGTCTTTGCGGGTGGTGATGTGGTCACCGGACCGTTCACCGCAGTCAAGGCAGTTGGTCAGGGGAAGCAGGCTGCGATCTCGATCGACAAATATCTGCAAGGGGAAGATATGACTAAGGGTCGAAACGGTACTCAATACAAACCTGCTGGGCCTCTTGTAGATGAGGCCACTTTTCTCACGCAACCTCGGACCGAGATGCCAAAGGCCAGAATTGCTTCCCGGAAGAACTCCTATGAAGAGGTCGAACTCGGGTTCACCAAAGAGGATGCGGTCCGTGAGGCTGGCCGGTGTCTTGGCTGCACGATTTGTTGTGAGTGTGGGCTATGTGTTGAGGCCTGCGACCGAAAAGCGATTAATCACTCCATGAAAGATGAGATCATCGAGCTTGATGTTGGCACTATCATTGTGGCGACTGGGTACAAGATCTTTGACGTTGGACAGTATGGACGATTCGGTTATGGGAAATATCCGAATGTCATTAATGCCCTGGAATACGAACGCCTCATCAATGCTGCTGGTCCCACCAGTGGCAATCTTCTCCGGCCAAGTGATGGAACGCGACCGCGTAAGATCGCATTCATTCAGTGCGTTGGAGCCCGGGATACGCAAAAGGGTGTACCAGAATGTTCGCGGATCTGTTGCATGTACGGGATCAAGAATGCCGTCATGGCTCGGGAGCACGATTCGAAGGCCGAGGCGACGATCTACTATGCGGATATTCGTGCCTTCGGGAAGGGTTTTGAAGAATTCTATGAGATGGCCCGAACACGCTTTGGAGTGAACTTTGTCCGTGGGCGTGTGGGTGATGTGACGGAAGATCCTGCTACAGGAAATCTCTTTCTCACAGTAGAGGATACGAAGAAGCATCAGCCGATGGTCGTCGAGCATGATCTGGTCGTGCTGAGCCCGGGAGTCCTTCCCTCTACTGGAACTTCTGAGTTGGCCGAAGAGCTGGGTCTCGAGTTGGAAGATGATGGCTTCATTGCCATCCGTGATGAGATCACCGCACCTGTTGACACGACGGTGCCGGGCATTTTCGCATGTGGTTGTGCGAGTGGGCCAAAGGACATTCCCGATTCAGTCACGGCAGGTAGTGCTGCAGCAATGCGTGCCACGATCATCTTGAGCCGGTTCGTACAATCACCGGACATGACCATGTTGGAAGTGAGTCCTCAGGAGCGACTCCATACCGTGTGAGCGGATGAAGATTCATTGGAGTATGCCGTTGAACGTTGTCGCGGCGGGTCGGGGAGTTACTTCCCCGGCAATGTCGCTTATTGAACGTCAGTTGTGCGAAATGGTACGTATCTGTGGCACGATTTGTCCGAAATGTGTCTATTCCTGAACTCGTTAAGGATATAATAACTCTCTGTGCTACTACAGCCGGGCCTTATTACAATTCGAAACCGTGGCCCGGTGGATCCCCGACTCGCAATCCTTCGAAGGAGACGATTGTCAATGAATGAAACGGTCTATACCCCTACCTCTAGCTTCGCAGAGGAGCTTGCAGCCATCCCTGGTGGCGAAGCTGTGAACAAATGTATTCAATGTGGTATCTGTACCGCTAGCTGTGCCGTTGCAAGATATTCCGATGAGTATCGGCCACGACAACTGATCCAGAAGATCCTCTTGGGCGAACGTGAAGAGGTCCTCAAGAGTACGCTTCCTTGGCTCTGCATGACCTGTAGGCTCTGTGAAGAACGTTGTCAGGAGGGTGTCAGTCCTGCGGAGATATTTCATGCAGTCCGAATTTTAGCAGCACGCGAGGGTCATGTTCCACAATCTTTCAGGCATGTTGTTAGTGCATTGATTAGGGATGGGTGGTTGCTGAATGATTCCTACACGGACTTTGAGGAGGATGACAGGGAGGATCTCGGCCTCAATACCGAGTTGGGTTGGAATAATGAATTTTTGAAGCGGATTAAAAAATTAATACCACTGGAGGAGAGCGAATGAGAGAGATACTGCTTTACACTGGGTGCACCACTCCAGTCAGACTTCCGGCTTACGAGGCCGCAACGATCGCTGTACTTGAGAAGTTGGGAGTGAAGGCCCGTGAGATGACCGATGTCACATGTTGCGGTGCTCAATACATCGAATCGATCAGCCCGACCGCGTTCGCAGCAATGAGCGGACGAATCCTTGCAGTCGCTGAAAAAGAGGGTCTCGATATCTTGGCGATCTGTGGAGCGTGTTCAGGGTCTCTCAAGATCACCAAGCACGAGCTTGACCACGACAAGCAGTTGCGTGATGAGATCAATGACATCCTGGCGGATGAGGGTCTCAAGTACACAGGAAAGGTACGAGTTCGACATCTCCTTCAGGTGCTTGCGGAGGACATCGGGTACGAGACAATTGAGCGTGCAATCGTCAAGCCCTACACCGGGTTGAAGGTTTCCGCTCACTATGGATGCCACGTGACACGACCGTTTGATATTGTGCAGGTGGACGATCCGGAGAACCCAACGATCCTTGACCGACTGGCCGAGATCGCAGGTGCTGAGGCTGTGGACTATGCTGGCAAGACCCGGTGCTGTGGTGGTCCCATGCTTGCGATGGACGAGTCACTTGCTACCAAGATCGGTCAGGAGAAGGTCAACAATATTGCAGATGTCGGTGCCGACGTTATACTCACCGCCTGTGAATTCTGTGACATTCAACTTACTCAGGTTCAATTCGACGATAATTTTGATGCTTCAAGGAGAATACCCGTCATGCCCATCACTCAGTTCTTGGGACCAGCTTTAGGAATTGATGAAGAAAGACTTGGATTTTCGCTCAACCGCATTGACCCACAAGAGGTCCTTGCTGCCCTTCAGGGGGGACAGGCATGAGATCGACAGCGGCACTTGTTGTTGGTGGTGGCGTTGCTGGCATGCAGGCCGCCCTAGACATTGCTGGTCAAGGGTACAAGGTCTATCTGGTTGAAAAATCACCTTCTATTGGAGGACGCATGGCTGCCCTCGATAAGACATTTCCCACTTTGGACTGCTCGGCCTGTATTCTGACTCCACGGCTGAGCGAGGTCTCCCGACACCCGAACATTGAACTCCTTACCTATTCAGAGGTCAAGAATGTCACGGGAGAGGTTGGCGACTTCAAAGTCGAGGTGTTGCGAAAGGCTCGTTACGTGCATGAAGATCGATGTTCTGGATGCGGTGACTGTGCCAGAGAATGCCCGATAGAGGTCCCGAACGAGTTCGATGAGTATCTTGGTTTCCGAAAGGCCATCTACGTAATGTTTCCACAATCGACTCCTAATGTCTACACTATTGACAAGAACTCTTGTATTCAATGTAAGAGATGCCAACGGGTCTGCGAGCGCGGTGCGATCGACTTTGAGATGCAGGATGAGACGGTCGAGCTCTCAGTCGGCGTGATCATTCTCTCAACAGGGTACAAGCTCTTTGATGTACGAAAATATCCACGGTTAGGATATGGTCGCTATCGTAATGTGATCACAGCCATGGAGTTCGAGCGGTTGATTAATGCAGCCGGTCCTACTCAGGGACACCTCATTCGACTCAGTGATGGCACGGTCCCAAAGAATATTGGATTCATTCAGTGCGTTGGTGCTCGTGACATCAAGAAGGGCGTTCCCAACTGTTCCCGAGTGTGTTGCATGTACGGGATCAAGAATGCTGTTATGGCCCGCGAACATGATGCAGAGGCAAACGTCACGATCTACTATGCGGACATCCGTGCCTTTGGGAAGGGCTTTGAAGAATTCTACGAGATGGCCCGAACACGTTTTGGTGTTAGTTTCATGAAGGGTCGTGTTGGTGAGATTGAGGAAGATCCAGTCACGAAGAATCTGCGCTTTGAGGTAGAAAACACCCTTACTGGTCAGATGCAGAACGTTGAGCACGACCTCGTGGTCCTGTGTCCCGGTCTCCAACCCGCTGAGGATCTTGATCAGCTCGCGGCTATGCTTGGACTTCGAACATCCAGTGACGGCTATGTTGAGACCATGGACTGTCTTGCCTCACCCTTAGAGACCGATAACCCGGGAATCCTTGTATGTGGTTGTGTTGATGGGCCGAAAGATATCCCTGACTCCGTGACCGCCGGAAGCGCGGCGGCCATGAGAGCAACTATTCTTCTCTCTGGAGGTGGAAAGTAGATGACTGAAAACGAGACCCCGCGTATCGGTGTCTTTGTATGCCATTGTGGTCATAACATTGCGGGCACCGTAGATGTTGTTCGTGTTGCGAAAGAGGCCGAAAAATTCCCGAATGTTGTATTCTCAACAGACGAGATGTTCATGTGTGCTGATTCGGGACAGGAACTTATCCGGACAAAGATCAAAGAGCACGACCTGACCCGTATCATCGTGGCGAGCTGTTCTCCGCGAATGCATGAGCCAACCTTCAGGCGAGTAGTAGAAGAGGGAGGTCTCAACAGGTACGTCTTTGAACAGGTCAATTTACGTGAGCATGTTTCTTGGTGTCACATGCATGAACCCGAGGCTGCAACGGAGAAGGCCATTGACCTCGTGAGGATGGCTGTCGCCCGAGCTGCAAAGCTGGAGCCTCTCCCAATTAAACGAGTCAAGGTGATCCCTCGTACTCTCGTCGTGGGTGGAGGTATCGCTGGACTGCGTGCCTCTCTTGATATTGCAGATCGTGGTTTTGAGGTGGTCCTTGTCGAGAAACAGGACAAGCTCGGTGGCAACGTAATCAAGTGGACCCACATGTTCCCATCAGATCGTACCGGTACAGAGGTTGTCGAACCACTCATAGAGCGAGTAGAGTCCCATTCAAATATCAAGGTCTACAAGAGCAGCCGAGTCATTGACTTTGAGGGGTACATTGGGAATTTCGAGGTCACAATTGAGTCACAGGGTCGCAAAAAGAATGAGACCGTAGAAGTAGGGGCTGTCATTGTGGCAACTGGATTCGAGGCTTTCAAACCAAAGGGCTACTACGGTTATGGTGAATCACCAGACATTGTGACGCTCGATGAGCTTCAGGCGATGCCTCGACAGGATCTTCTTCTTCGGCCAAGCGACGGAAAGCCTGCAAAGAAGATCGCATTCATTGGATGTGTTGGTTCACGAGAACCCGGTAAGAAGGGGCACGAGCACTGTTCGCGATATTGTTGTTCCGCTGTTGCGAAGGCCGCTGCGGACCTACGAGACCGGGTTGATGAGGCACTCGTTCTCTATCAGGATGTCCGTACCTACGGTCGAGGACATGAGGATATTCACAGGCTCGCACGACAGAAGCGAGTCATATTCAGCAAGTTCGAACCAGATGAGAAGCCCGAGGTCACAGTAACGGATGGCAAGATCAAGATGCGATGGCGGGACGTACTTGCCGACGACCAACTTGCGTTCGAACCTGACCTGCTGATTCTTGCATCAGCGATGATACCGCCATCAGATGTTGAAGAGACCGCGACCATGTTCAGTCTGACGCGAAGTGGTGATGGCTTCTTCAATCCAGAACACATCAAGCTAGCACCTCTCACAACGCACACTGCGGGGATTATGATCGCAGGAGTGGCACAGGCTGCAAAGAACGCCTCCGAATCGGTCATCGATGCAAGTGGCGCAGCAGCAAAGGCAGCATCACTCTTGGCACGGGGTGAGGTCGAGATAGAGTCCACGGTCTCACGAGTGGACCCGGATCTCTGTTCCTCTTGTCATACCTGTGTTGCGGCCTGTCCTTATGGAGCCATATCCATGGACGATTCGGATCCACCGATTGCTGTTGTGACAGAGGCCAAATGTCATGGGTGCGGAACCTGCGCGGCCGGCTGCCCCAGTGGTGCCATTACGATGTTTCATTCTACGGATGAGCAGATTCTCTCTATGGTTGAAGCGCTACTGGTTCCAAGCCCGATCAGCGGAGGTGAGTGATCCATGACTCAAGCAACAACAAAGACTACTACGACCGGTAATGACTGGGAACCTAAGATAGTTGCATTCTGCTGCAACTGGTGCTCGTACGCTGGTGCCGACTTAGCCGGAACAAGCCGTATACAATACCCCCCAAACGCTCGAATCATCAGGGTGAATTGTACCGGGCGGATCGACCCGGACTTTATTCTTGCAGCCCTTGAGATGGGCGCAGATGGAGTGCTGGTTTCAGGGTGTCACCCCGGAGACTGTCACTATACGAGTGGGAACCTGAAGATGCAGGCACGATGGGCGCTCTTGCGCAAGGCGATCGAGCAAGCGGGGATCGACCCTCGACGGATTCGATTGCAGTGGGCAAGTGCCTCTGAGGCCCAGATCTTTGCCGATGGGGTGACCCTGCTTATCGATCAAGTAAAGAAACTAGGACCTCTAAGGGGGCAATGGAGATGACACAGTTCAAGAGTTTCTTCCAGCAGAATCGAGGAGATATACGTAAACAGCGAAAGGCTATCACTGAGGCTCTCGCTCAAGGCCCTGCCACGATCACAGAACTGGCTAATCGAACTGAACTGCCTAAGGACCTGATCGTGTGGAATATCGTTGGTCTGCTCCGATGGGGCAGCGTGGAGATCGCAGGAGAGAATGGGTGCGAGCTGGTCTATGCAAGAAAGGAGGTCGCAAATTGACAGAACCCGTACCAGTAGCAATGGCTCAGGGCAGTTCATGTTGGGGCTGTTACCAGAGCTTGATCGACATTCATCTTCATCTGGCAGATGTTCTCCCGAAACTTGATATCAAGTTCTGGACCTGTGTCGCAGACTTCAAGCATCAGGACCTGGAGAACTATCCCGATGGCTCGATCGCGGTCGGCTTCTATGAGGGAGTCGCTCGGACCGAAGAGGACACGCACCTACTGAAAGTCATGCGTAAAAAATGCAAGATCCTTGTTGCTTTTGGAACGTGCTCTTGCTATGGAGGAATCCCGGGTCTTGCGAATTTCTACGACATCGAAGAGTGTTACGATGTTAAGTTCAGAGAGAACCGGACCGTGACCGGTGGTAAGGTCCCCTCAGAAAATCTTCCGCCGATAGAGCCCGTGATTCGTGCAAATAATACGATCGTCGACTTTGACATTTATCTGCCCGGCTGCCCCCCCACATCTGAACTCATTCTCAAAGCCGTGACTGCGCTCTTGAGCGGGACTCCCTTAGACCTTCCGCCTCATGCGGTCTGTCACTATTGTAAGAGAGAGAAGAAGGAGACCCCCATTCCTGAGATACTGCGACCGTATCAGGGTAATGCCGATCCTGACAGATGTCTTCTCGAACAAGGATACATCTGCATGGGCTCCGCCACCTGGGGTCTCTGTGAGGGCCTGTGTGTTAATCGGGGTGCGACTTGCCGAGGTTGCTTTGGTCCTGTGCCACCTATTGATTCGGACCAGGGCGCTGCGGGTATTGGCATGCTGGGCACTTACGCACCAATCGACCCTGAAAAGATCGAGAATGAATGCAAAGATCCTCTCGGTCAGTTCTGGCGGTTCACCTATCCCGCAAGTCGGCTTGGTCGAATCCGCATCAAGAGAGAGGAGGCTAAAAAATAATGACTGATGAAAGAATAATTCGCATTGATCCAGTCACGAGGCTTGAAGGTCATGGTTCACTGACAATAAAGCTCGGTACTGATGGAAAAGTCAGAGATGTCCAGTTTAATGTGTCCAGCACCCGTTTCTTTGAGAAGTTTCTCGAGGGCCGTCCAATGGAGGAGGCTCCACGGATAGCACCTCGCATCTGCGGGATCTGCCCCGTTCCTCACCATCTCGCCTCGGTCAAGGCGGTAGAGGATGCATGGGGGATCACTCCGCCCCCCGCTGCAATAAAGCTTCGCCGACTCCTCATTGAGGCTAAGCAACTCTCCTCCCACGCGATCCACTTCTATGCACTCGCCGCCCCTGACTTTGTGTTCGGCCCATTTGCAGATCCCGCTGTTCGAAATGTTGCTGGTGTGTTGAAGCATCTTCCTGATGTGGCTGTTCAAGCGATCAAGTTGATGCAGTTCGGACAGGAACTGTGCAAGACCGTCGGTATCAAAGCAATTCATCCGACTACTGCCATCCCTGGTGGAATGCTGGCCACGGTCTCAGAGGAATCGCGGGACTACTGGCTTGGACAGATTCCCGAACTTATGGAGAACATCACGAAGACCGTGGACCTTGCAAAGAAGGTCGTATCGGACTACATAGATGTGGTGACCAAGGTCGCAGTCACACCAACATACTATCTTGGTCTGGCGAACAAGGGCGTCCACGACATCTATGATGGCACCGTCCGTGTGATGGATCCTGACGGGAAGATCGTAGCGGACTTTAAGCCACAGGACTATCCTGATTATTATGGCGAATTTGTTTCGGACCATTCCTATGCTACTCATATCTATTACAAGCCTGTTGGCTACCCTAAAGGGATCTGGCGTGCCAATACGCTTGCCCGTTGCAATGTGGCTGACAAGATGGCCACACCACTGGCTCAAGAAGCATTGAAGGAGATGCGCGAGCTGGTCGGTCGGCCCTCTCATCATACCTTTGCTTACCACTATGCCCGTGTGATAGAAATGGTTCAGGCCGCTGAACACATCAAGAACCTGCTCGAAGATCCCGACATTGTGAGCACAGATGTCAAACTCGCAGATGTTGAACCACGCGCTGGTAATGGCGTAGGACTCGTCGAGGCGCCTCGTGGTACACTCTTGCATAATTACGAATGCGACGAGGACGGAATGATTCTCAAGGCCAACCTCATCGTTGCAACAAATAATAATATTGCAGGTATTGAGAAGAGCCTTCTCGATGCCGCGAGATTTGTCTTCGAACAACAGGGCCACAAAGACCTGAAGCTTCCAGAACCTCTTGTAAAACTCTAAGGAGACCTGACATGAAAATGACCGAAGAAATACCTGAAGGCCTGCTCAACCTCCTCGAGATGGTTGTGCGGTGCTATGACTGCTGACTATCATGCGGCGCTCACCTCGTCGTTGTCGATGAAGAGGGCCGCGAGATAGTACGGAAGGAGCTCGTGACTGGCGGTGGATGAAGGTACGGCCGCAAACTCTGGGCTGTACTCGACGACCTTGCAAGGGTCGCCGTCACCCTCCTTCTTTCCCCTTTGTTTTATTGCTTAATACTGTAGATATTCACTAAGAGATAGCAGTCGTGAAAATGTCGTTTATATTGTTTTGAAAAAATCGATCCATTTCATCGCTGGAACCCCTGCAACCTTTAGTTTTAGACAATCTTTAATATATTTGGACATAACTCCGGTACGGGCAATTCGTCCAAAATTATGGCCTCCGTTATATTCAGGTTTGTCTTCTATTTTTTCGCGCCCTGTAGGATATGGCTTTACATCAGTGGGCATCATGATCTTACGACTTGTTTCTGTAGCACGTTGTTTTTGCCACCACCAATTCCGATATTCAGCTACATACCGACATGGCTTAATAAATGGATTAAAAATAATTGGCTGCCCAGATAATACGTTTTCTAGTGCCCATGGATATAATACAAGAAGGTCTTGTTCTGTACATGCATTAGCGTTTACCTTAAACCGTGCACTTGGAACTTTTTCTTTAGACAAGAGATACCAACTTTTGAGTTCAATACCAAGGAGAGGGTCTGGATTATCTTTCTTGACAAGTCTAACATCCGGGAATATTTCCGCTTCTCTAATAAAATAATATTCTGTGTATTTGTCGTCCGGATCCCATACGGAATGTAGTTTATTTAATGATGCAACTATGTTTGTTTCAATAGCAGCAGCGATAAGGCTCCCAAGGGTGAAAATATCCGTTGCCTCGATTCCTGATATAGATATTTTAGCCTCAAAATAATTAGGTAGAAGAATCAGCGTCTTTTTCACATTCGTCCATAGAGAGAAATGTTTCCAAGCCGATGGCTCCTTTTCTGTAGGTTTCTTGGTCATGTTGCATCAATCGCTCCGTAGCCATTTTAAAAAGATTAACATTAATTTCCGCAGAATAACATTGTCTTCCAAGCTCAAGAGCAGCCACTGCACCCGTACAGAGACCACCAAATGGTTCCCATACGATATCATTCTCATCAGAAGTCGCTCTGATTATTAATTTAATTAACTCTAACGGTTTTTGATTGGGGTGTAATGCCTTGCCGCTCTTGGCCCACATTCGCTCGCTACTATGAAGCGAAGGAGTACGCCAAACGTTTGTGACACCTACTTCACAATAGAACTTTGAGCGCATTACTTGCCATTCGGCCTTTGTAAGGGGTCTGATCCCGTCTAAAGAGAAATACGGACGCCCTGAAGGATCTCCGTATTTATTTACATATTTTACCATTTTTGAAAATGCATCAGGTGGTGGAAAATAGAAGAGATGATCTTTTGTCAGATATTTTCTAGTTGCTGCATTCTTTACACCGCATGCCTCATTGGCCTTATATAACGGAATCCCGGAGCGTTCCCATTCGTGACGAAGCCATCTTTGCATAGAAACTTTTTCACCATCGATCTGGAATTCTGCTTTTTTTATGTACAATACACAGACTTCAGTGACTACCGGAAATTGACGTAATGTTTCTGTATTTGAGTTACCCGCGACGTGAGCAATTCCCTTGTCCCACACATTACAACTTACGTATTCCCAGCCATATTTTTCAAGGATAGGGTGTACTTTTGCCCAACCAATTTCGCGGTTCCAAAACCATAAGGATGTAAGTGGTGTAGCATGTTCTGACCATTTTTTTATGTGCGGTTCATACCATTCGGCAAGGTCGTGTGCAGTTCTAGGGTCTCCGGTCCATTGCGCAAGACCATAGGCCCCATCGGATATGATTACAGTTGGGGATGGCCATTTGTCATATAGTTCCATAACATCGCAGTTGTAAAGATGGACACCATCCTTTTCGACTGGATTATCACATCGGCCATCATTATCCAAAGGATCACACTCAATTAGTTGTACCAAGGAGCTGTTATCATTCATAATCCTCGTCTTTACCTTATTAACGCCACGATGGATTACTTGTGTATTTGATCACTTAGATGTACCAAGTTCCTCTTTACTTTCATTTAGTGGTTTGTTACTATTTTGTTTACTGCTCACCCACATGTAACCAAAGATCAATAGAAAGGTCACTAGTGCCATTACAAAGGTAAGAGTGCCTGACTCCAAAATGCCTGCATTTAGTGACTGGGGAATATCCTGAAAGATTCTCAGAGCGCAACTGTCCCCCTCGATGATCGTGCCATTGATACGTAATACTGTATCTCCAGTGGCATAGAATCTATACGTCATAGATGCATAAGCCGTAACCAGTTCATTGTTATCCGAATCGGATGTTTCAGATGAGTGAATTGATCGCGTGAATAGTACGGTTCCATTTAATTGAAGGCTGACTATTGCAGAGGCTGACACGGAGTCATAGTCTTGGTGTGCGACATCGATATCAACATCGTAATAGTGGCCGCCGCTGACGGTGATCATTGTTGATATGTTCTTATTTGGTGAACTTTCGGAATGGATAAGGTGTTCATCACGTAACGTAAATAGGTTCACAATTGAGACTGCACTGATTATCAGCATCACAACCGATATTAAAATAGAAATCTTCAAAATTTTCTTCTTGTTCATCATTTATCGACCTTTACATATTTAGTGACCACGAGAATCACAGATAATGTTTTTACGTACTGATAGACCCCTATAACATCAAAAAATTGTCTATACAAATTTGTTGTAATTATTTTCTTTTTTAAGCACGGATTTCATTAGTGGAATAATATTTCGAGCAATATTTTTATTATATCCCTTGATGGCTGAACGGGATTCGTCGCCAAAGCCTTTTTGTGAACTCAAGGATTTTGAAAGATATGGATCGACGAATTGGTCTAGTTGTGCTTCTACCAATTATTATCGTATCAGGTGGATTGGTTTTTTACGGCCTACAAGATGTGAACACTGGCGATACCGTGTCTTTCTCGATCCAAGATCGTACAGTTGACGATTTTGGATACGTGCTTCAGTATGACGCCTACCAGACTCGGAAAGGGGCAATCTCTGCTCTTACAGAGAGCAAGTATGATCTATTGGTCATGGACGGATATTATCAAGATGATGCATGGACAACTGAAGAGATCCAGACTATTTCGAATGGTACCGATGAGACCAGCACGAAGATTCTTTTGTGTTACATGAGTATTGGCGAGGCTGAGGACTATCGTCAATATTGGAACGAGTCATGGGACGCTGATCATAATGGTGTGCCTGATGCAGGTGCTCCCGATTGGTTGGATAGTGAGAATCCCGACTGGCCCGGGAATTACAAGGTTCATTATTGGGACTCGGATTGGCAACGGATTATCTTTGGGACAAATGATTCGTATCTTGACCAGATCATTGCACAGGGCTTTGACGGTGTGTATCTGGACATCATAGATGCCTACGAATTTTATGAGGACCAGGGTGTCGAGCAGGCGGCTCAGCTGATGGTGGATTTTGTTGCCGCTCTCTCACACTATGCTAAGACTGCACGTTCTGATTTTCTGATCGTTCCTCAGAATGGTGAACATCTGGCAACTTGTATTCCCGAGTATCTGGGATATGTTGACGGTATCGGGCGCGAAGATGTCTTTACCATGGATGACGAAGCGACCAGTGCAGCCTCACGCAACCAGACCATTACAGATCTGAATCTCTTTCTCACTGCAGGGAAGTTTGTTCTTATCGTTGAGTATCCGACCACTGCTCCACTGATCACCGAATGCTACGAGACCGCTCAAAGAAATGGATTCCTGTGTTATGTTGGTCCAAGGGATCTTGATGGACTACACGTGAATGCGGGTCATGCGCCTGATTGATGGGTCTTTTGTAGATGTGACAAGGGGCTATGCGTCCATTTTAAATCGAAGGGGACTGTGCAACGAATGGGTCTAAATCATGAAGGTCACAAAGGCTATCGTGCGGCCGCCCTCTGCAGCCTTTACGGGCTGCATCTCGGAGCATCCTCTTCATCATACTGTGAACCTGGAGAGGGCACTACAGCAACACGCCCAGTATGTCACGACCTTAGAAGAGCTAGGTCTCGAAGTGATCGTCTTAGAACCACAACCAAGTCTTCCAGATGCTTGTTTTGTTGAGGATACAGCAGTGGTCTACGGGAATCGTGCTTTTATCACTCGTCCGAAACCGCAATCCCGTCGAGACGAAATTTCCACTGTGAGACCTGTGCTTGAGCAGTACTTTGACTGTGAAGTGGCAGAGGCGCCTGCAACAATTGAAGGTGGTGATGTGATTCATCTCGCTCATCGTCTGATCTCGGGGCTCTCTCAACGTACAAATCAACAAGGTGTGATGCAGATGAGTTCATGGTTAGGCGTGCCTGTTGATACGATTGAGGCGCCTCAGATCATGCATTTGAAATCATATCTGACTGCCATTGATGACACGACCTTTGTGGGGACTGGCAGGTTTCTTGACCATCCAGTTGTTCAGGATGCGAAAGTGATCTACGTTCCTGATAGCGAACATTATGCTGCTAACACGTTGATGATTAATGGGCGAGTGCTTCTTCCAGCAGGGCATCCAATCACAGCGGAATCGATTACGCGAGCAGGATACGAGGTAATAGAATTAAACATGAGCGAGTTTCAGAAATGTGATGGTGCCCTAACATGTCTCTCCATAACTTTTTAATTGGAATAATCACTAACCAATAGGTTTTTTGAACGCAAAACTGGCTTGATATTTGTGAAAAAAATGAGTTATGGATTTAATTCTTTTCTTTCCCGATTACGTTTCTGCAACGACTTATATACTGCGAGTACATCACTGTTGATTCACACTTGTCTTCATGCAAGTGATAAAATGAACGCGTGGAGGAATGTAATCTGCCTAGTAAACAAATTACCGCCATCGTGGTCATTGTAATCATTGCCATTGCAGGCGTTGGTATTTGGTACGCTACTCAAATGCCCGCCCAGGCCAAGGACACTCTCATAATGGGAACAACAGATTCCGTTGAGGTTAACTTGGACAATGCACGATCATATGACTACTTTGGTTGGGAAATCATAACTGCCCTGAGTTCGGGGTTGGTTGAAATCAAACCGGGTTCAAGTGCTGGACCAAATGACATACAACCTGCTCTTGCAGAGAGTTGGGAACAGAGTTCTGATGGTCTGACTTGGACGTTCACGCTACGTCAGGGTGTAACCTTTGATGGAGCGCGTCCGTTCAATGCATCAGTTGTCAAGTACACCTTTGACCGGAACTGTAACCTCACAGGCAATGGTCTATGGGAGCCTGATGGTCCACAATTGAACATTGGTTATGACTCAATTATCTCCAGTGTTGAGGTAGTTAGTACCTACGTGGTCGCATTTCATCTCAAGATGAAGTTTGCACCATTTTTGCAGCTTATGTCTTGTGCAGCATCCTACATGGTGGATCCAAAGTATGCACCAATGGACCAACTTGTTAACTACAAATCAGGTGATGCACGTGCAAGTCATCCGCTAGGACTTGGTCCGTACATTCTCACCAACTGGACTAGAACTGGATCGCACGACTCAGAGATGAGACTTGAGGCGAACCCATACTACTGGAATAAAGATGCTGGTCTTCCAAAGACAAAGACGATCATCATTAAGATGTTCAGTGATTCAACTGCATTGGGCACTGCAATCTCTTCAGGCCAAATTGACATTGCCTACCGACAGCTGACAGCAGCACAGGTGAACAGCTTCAAGAACAACGCAAAACTGCGTGTGTGGGAAGGTATTGGCGCTCAGATCCAATACATGTGCTTCCAGCAGAGAATTGCACCCTTCAACAATACTGAGGTCAGGAGGGCAATCGCTGCTGCTCTGAACAGGACTCACGTCACTGAGACCGTGTTCTTGAATATGGCTTCGCCATTGTATAGCATCATTCCTGCTGGAATGGCATACCACAAAGATTCGTTCAAGATCTATGGTGATGCCAACTACAGCTACACCCAGACGACCTTGGCAAAGTATGGATATACCTCATCGCACAAGCTCGTGGTTGATCTTTGGTACGAATCTAGTGGTCACTATCCTGAGAGTGCTAAGCAGGCAGCTGTCTACAAGAGTGATCTTGAGGCCAGCGGCGTCATAGAGGTCAATCTCCATTCAGCAGAATGGGGGACCTACGCAGCTAACCGGCGCGCAGGGACGATGGCAGTCTACATCTATGGTTGGTACCCCGACTACATTGATGCAGACAACTATGCATTTCTGCCATTTGCCTCTTGGATTAACATGGGCTACAACAGCACATACCCTGCTGGTGGTGTCCAACAGTACAACTTGTGGATGCAAGGTCGCAGTGCAGCGACTGATGCTGCGCGACAGGATGCATACTATCAGTTGCAGGATCTTCAGGCACAAGAGTGCTCGGTGATTCCGCTCTGGCAGAGTCAGACTACCGCAGTCACATCGACCAGTGTACACGGTGTCGTTCTCGACATTACTGTGAACTGGAGACATTGGCTGCTGTACTGGGGTGCACCTGCTACTACTGGGCCATAAACTCAGAAACTGGGTCTTTTTGGGGAATTCTTGGTAATTCCCCTTCTAAGACCCTTTTATATTATTTAGAAAATTGATGATTAATATATGGAAGGTTGATATCAGATGACACTTAGATCATACGTTGTCGGAAGGGTACTGTTAACAATCCCGATGATTGTCTTATTGTTCACATTTGTATTTCTCATCTTACGATTATTGCCGGGAGATCCGGTACTTCTGCATTTCGAGAAACCACCCGATCCCGCAACAATCGAATTATACAGGCATCAATTGGGATTAGATAAACCGCTGTACCAACAATATATTGACTATTTGATCGGCATATTTCATGGTGATTTTGGCAAATCTATGACTGGTGATTTCGAGCCAGTCAGTTATCAGATACAGGCCCGTTTTCCTGCGACTCTCGAGTTAACTATCTACTCTATGATATTTGCAGTTGTTGTTGGCGTATTTCTTGGTGTGCGTTCAGCAAAGACTTATGGTTCATTGCAAGATAATACAATTCGTATTTTTGGAACCATCACTTATGCAATTCCAGTGTTCTTCTTGGGGATGATTTTGCAGTTTATCTTTGCGATTTGGCTTGGAGTGCTTCCGCCCCTTGGTCGATTTGATATTGGACAGGCACCGCCTCATGTCACAGGTCTCTATACCATAGATAGTATTCTAGCAGGCGATCTTTATTCGTTTGTTACCGCTGTGAGATATCTTATCCTTCCTACTATCACTCTAGGTACCGTTCTTTGTGGTATTTTTATTAGATTAACTCGAACTAATATGTTGGAAACACTGAAACTTGATTTTGTGGATGCTGCGAAAGCACGAGGGCTTTCGGATAATGCCATTACATACCGCTATGCTCTCAAGAATGCGTTCTTGCCGATTCTTACCATGATTGGTCTACAGTTCGCCGCGCTTCTTGCTGGTGCAGTACTTACAGAAATCACTTTTAGCTGGGAAGGCCTTGGATCATTTCTTTTTGAGAAGATCTCTCAACGAGACTACACTGCCATTCAAGGGACTGTTGTATTTTTTGGCATACTTGTGACAATGGTCACATTGGTACTTGATTTGTTGTACGCATATCTGGATCCACGGATCCGATTCTAAGGAGGTCTAAATCAAATGGCGAAAAAATTAGTCAGTGGAATATTTTATAGTCTTGATGCGGCAGAAGGTACTTTCGCTGAAAAGTCTCGTAAGTGGCAAATTTTGGTCGTTTTGGCCATAATATTTGCTCTGATCGTTTTTTCAGGACTGATCTATCTTGCCTCTTTCTCACACAGTGGAATTGGACTTCCTGTGGTTGGAGCAACATTTGGTGCAGGGATTCTCATCTACATATTTAGGCGCATGGACTCTTTCTTCTTGAAGATAGAGCGAATTACAGCCAAGAATCTCACATTCTTTTACCTTGGGCTATCAGGTCTATTCTTGTTATTAGTTGGAGTGGTTGCATTTCTAGTGCTTCCTGTTGAAGGGTCCACCCTTCCTCTTGCCCTCATAATAGGGTCTCTAATGATTACAGCATATTTGTTTTTAATATTCGAGGTTTACCCTATACTGCAAGATCGTGGGGCTCCCGGACTAATAACAATGGCTGGATTAATTATCGTGTTCGCAATCGTCTATATGACAGCGATCTCGAAGTACATTGTGCCATATGACCCATTTACGTTGAATGTCGGACCTACTACCAGTCCGCCAACTTCGGAATTTATTTTCGGTACAACCGAACTGGGTCAGGACATGCTTAGCCGTGTCATAGCTGGCGGAGCAAATATGTTGCAGGTTGCCGTTCTTTCTGTAACTGTTTGTTTTTCAATAGGTGTTCCTATCGGTCTTATTGCTTCATATTATGGTGGGATTATAGACCGTGGGACTTCGTTGGTCATGGATAGTATTTTTGCACTACCGGGTCTGATCCTTGCGATTGCTCTTGCTGCAATGTTGGGGCCGGGGATTGTCAATATGGCTATGGCTATCGCAGTGATTTACATACCCTCGTATTTCAGAGTTGTACGAAGCCAAGTCTTAACAGTCAAAGAATTACCCTACGTGGAAGCTGCGATTGTGCTGGGTGCAAGAAACAGAGACATTCTCATTCGCTATATCTTGCCCAATGTCCTTCCATCAGCTGTTGTTGTTATGACTATCAATTTTGCAGATGCAGTTCTTACGGCAGCAGGTCTGACCTTTGTCGGACTTGGTTTTGGTATAGATGTTCCAGACTGGGGCTATGACCTCTCCAGTGGCCGGCCAATTCTTCTGCAAGTTGGTGCTTGGTGGGTGATCACGTTTCCGGGTCTAATGATCGTTCTACTTGCGATAGGATTTACCCTGACCGGAGAAGGTCTCAACGAGTTGTTGACACCAAAGTTGCAGGAGTGATGATTATGGGTGACTTGGTAACAATCGAAAATCTTTCAGTAGAATACAAAACGAGACGCGGAATCGCGCGTGCAGTAGATAATATTTCTTTATCTATTGCAGAGAATACTACACTTGGACTTGCAGGTGAGAGCGGTTGCGGAAAATCCACCTTAGGGCGATCGATAATCGGACTCGTACCGTATCCGGGTGAGATTGTTGGCGGTCGGATATTCTTTGACGTCGCCGAGCCACATGCATATGAAGGTGGTGAGATTCCGGCCGGAAAGATTGATCTTGTTGGTCTTTCGCCCGAAGAGATGAATGTGCTTCGTGGTGAAGAGATTGCATACATCTTTCAAGACCCAATGACTTCACTCAACCCACTGATGACCATTGGTGCACATTTCACCGAATTGATCCGTACGCATCATCCTGAGATCTCAAAGGAGGATGCTTTGGAACGTGCCGCTGAGGTCCTAGACGCACTTGGGATACTTCCCGAGCGGATGAGTGATTATCCTCACCAGTTCAGTGGTGGAATGCGACAGCGGGTAATGATCGGTCTTGGTCTTGCTTTGAAACCAAAGCTGCTGATCGCAGATGAGCCAACAACGTCACTGGATGTTATCGTTGAGGCTCAGATCATGAAAGAGATGACTCAGTTGAAGGACAAATTCAACCTCACCATGGTTCTGATCACTCATAATCTTGGTGTGCTGGCCCAACATGCGGATAATATTGCTATTGTCTATGCTGGGAGGTTGATGGAACTGGCCTCGACTGATAGTCTATTTGAATCGCCACAGCATCCATACACGCAGGCGTTACTTCAAGCTGTTCCTGATGTTCGCAAGCCTGACAAGACGCTGGCATGGATTCCTGGAAGTCCCCCAGATCTCACCGAACCGATGACTGGATGCATGTTCCGTCCGCGTTGTCCACATGCAAAAGAGATCTGTAAGACAGTGCAGCCTCCTCTTATTGAGCGTGATGGTGGAGGATATGTAGCCTGTCATTTATACTCGGAGGGAACGCAATAATGACAGTACCATTAATTCGTGTAGAAAAACTCAAGAAGTATTTCCCTGTGCAGAAGGGGTTTTTGGACGCTCTACTGACAAGAAATAAGCAGTTTGTCCGGGCTGTCGATGATATTTCCTTTGAGATCCAAAAGGGTGAGGTGCTTGGACTTGCTGGTGAGTCTGGTTCTGGTAAGACAACGACCGGTCGTCTTTGCGTCCGTCTTATTGAACCAACTGATGGTCACATCTATTTCAAAGGACGTGACATAGCTCAGATCAAAGGCAGCGCCCTGCGAATGCTTCGGAGGAAGATCCAGTTTACCTTTCAGGATCCTACGTCGTCGCTTAATCCGCGAATGACAATTGGTCAAGCCATTGCTGATGCATTGCGCCTTCAAGGAATTGGAAGCCCTTCGGACAGGCGAACCGCAGTCGAGGAGGTTCTTGAACGAGTAGGTCTGGCACCAGCCTCTACGTATTATGATCGACTTCCACATCAATTGAGTGGGGGTCAGAAGCAGCGTGTTGTATTTGGGAGAGCCATTATTCTTGGACCCGAGTTTATTGTGACTGATGAACCTGTGGCCATGGTTGATGTGTCGATTAAGGCCCAGCTCCTAGAGCTGATGATGGACTTGAAAAAGGCGTACGACCTCACATACCTGTTCATCTCTCACGATCTCTCTACGGCTCGCCATGTCTGTGATCGGATTGCTATCATGTACCTTGGTAAGATCATCGAGCTTGCAAGTGCTGATGTGATCTATGAAGAGGCATTGCATCCTTACACAGTTGGTCTCATGGGTGCGATTCCTATTCCCGATCCTAAAGCCGAGATGCCTGAAGCAGTACCCCAGGGTGAGATCCCAAGTCCGATCAATCCTCCTTCGGGTTGTCGTTTTCATCCCCGGTGTCCTAAGGCCATGGATATCTGCTCTAAGGTCGAGCCTGAGCTTGTGGATGTGGGGAATGGCCACATGGTCGCGTGTCATCTCTACGACAAATGAGTTGATGTCTTTTGTTACTGGTCCCTTATGGGACCACCCATTTATTTTTACTTAAATTGCTTCTCGATCCGAGTGGGTAATGATCCGTGTCTTGGTGCTCCGTCCAATGCATACTATAATAAGGGAAGAAGTACCAATTGATGTTGCAGGCAACACAACCACAACGCGATTTCCGAGACAGAGTTTAGTGAGGGAGACTACCCAACAACCAACATCCGCCAAAGAACACGCTAGTTTTGGAGACCTGCATATTCGCATAGCGAGTGTATTCGAAATGAGTTACGACAGAGAGCCTGTTGAGGCTACAGTGGCCGAGTTGCGGCCGAGAATGAAGAACGTCACCATTAGTTTCAAAGTTGTTGAGCTAGGTGAGGAACGCGAGGTATCATCGCGTCGAGATATGGAAACACACCGCGTATTGGACGCAACAGTCGGTGATTCCACTGGCACTGTTCAAGTACCATTGTGGGACGACACTATCGATCAGGTTCAAGAAGGACAGACCTACACACTGACCAACGGTTACACCGGACTTTTCCGAGGCAACCTGCGACTCAATGTTGGTAGGTACGGCAAACTCGAAGAGGCTGAGAGCCCAATCGAGGAAGTCAATACTGAAGTGGATATGTCTGCTGAAGAGCATGAAGATGATCGTCGTCGACGCCGAGATTATGGCGGTGGTGGCGGTAGCTACGGTGGTCGCAGTGGCGGCTATGGTGGCGGTGGCTACGGTGGTCGCAGTGGCGGTGGTTACAGCCGAGGCGGTCAGCGAGGTCGCAGTAGCGGCCGAGGCCGACGTTACTAGACTAAGTATTCTAAACTATACTTGAAATCGGTGCGGGCTCTTGCCCGTCACCCGACTTTGTTTTTTTCCTCTCTCTTTAAACTAATAATTTTCCCGAATTATACTTTTATTATGACCATATTACTGATAAGACTCGACACGTTGTTGTGTTTGACAAGTGAGAACAAAATGACATTCGTATTGCACGAGATCGGTCTGGTCAGAAAAACGCAGGGGCGCCTTCCTCAGATAGTGATCCACCAGAGTTTTTGCGAGGCGCTTCTAAATGTTGACAGGTTCTCGCATATCATCGTCCTGTGGTGGATCTCAGGTCGTGACACAGATGATGATCGTTCGACTCTTGTTGTTACTCCGATAGGTGGTCGTATTCCTGAACGCTCTGGTGTCTTCTCGTGTAGGTCTCCATCACGTCCTAATCCGATCGGTCATTCGATCGTTCAAGTCGTGTCAGTAGATATGGCCGCGTGCACCATTGTCGTGGACCAGATCGATGCAAATGATGGCACCCCCATTTTAGACATTAAACCCTATCTTCCCTCCTCGGATCGAGTGGAGAATGCAGTTGTTGCGCCATGGTTTTCTGATTTAGAACATCGATATGAATAGGTCATTAAGTCGGGTATTTGATTGTGTAACCATATTTTATGTATTGCAGTTTTTGAGACAATTCCAAAGCTCTTAAATCCCCGATTATTCCAGATTAATTCGGGTTTAGGGAGTCCCGATAGTGCGGGAAAACAAACCATTGTTCCAAAGTGCGTGAGGCCAGTGAATCATCATACTAGAGAGGCATCCCCAGACAGTCGGCTCACATCAGACGAATCCAGAGGCGGTCTTGCAGTCGTAAATAGTGATACACTGAACCCTCCATTACTTCAGGCAGCTTTGAGAAGCATATTACGTCAAGTGCCCTGTGGAGTTGCGATCTTGGACGCAACCGGGAGATTCTCATATTATAATAAACATTTCATTAAAATTATGAAATTGACCCGCAAGTACGTGGAACAGGTGAATATTGGAGCACCACTTCGTTCCAAGAAAATGCTAATTATTAAAAATGCCTATATACTTGCAAAGAATCGGCGATCCTCCGAACCTTCTCTGATTGAGATTCCTCTGAAGCGGACTCGTTTACGGTTCGTAACACGCGCCTTATTTGCCGAACAAGAGTTTCTTGGATTCATTCTAGTTGAGGATCAACGGTCTATGCGCACACTTGATCTTGCAACGTTCATTAAGAACGCCGCGACAAACGCGCTAGTCATCCATACAGTACAAGGAATCATTACTCAATGTAATAGTTCTCTCATATCTTCTCTTGGATATCATACAGTGCATATTATCGGCAAACCCATCTATGAACTAGAATACGATGTTAACGAAGCCAGTTTTAAGGAGCGGGTTGAGAAATTAAAAATAAAACGAGTTCTACAATTCACGACCAAGTACCGCAGCTGGGATGGTATTATTGTCCCTGCCAAGGTGCGATCGATCATTCTTGAAGATGGCGGCGCGGGTTATATTGTAAATTTAATTGAGTTTGATCAGAAAGCACTAGGAAAGGTCAGTGTTCATAGTCTCGATCAGTACTCTCATATTTTCGAGAGCATTCCAGTAGCGGCCCTGTTATGGTCACAATTAGATTCTAAATATATTCTGATTTCGTATAATGATGCTGCTGATATAGTGACTGGAGGTCGGATTAGGGCATTCATTGGGAAAACCGCCCGGGACATCTTTGAGGGTATGCCTGAGGTCGAGGCGGCCCTTGATGAGGCTTTGCTGTCAGGAGGAGTGATCCGTGGTGAGATTCCATGTCACTGTACAGCTATTGGTCTGAATGGTATCTTTCTACTCTCATTTTCGAGAGTTATGGGTCGCTCGATCATCATGACCATCACTGATGTCACAAAGCACGTGAATATGCAAAAGAAATTAAATAAGCAGACTGAGGAACTCAGTGCTTTCGCTCACGAGATGAGTCACGATATTAAGGGCCTCTTGCATAATCTGATGCTTACCCTTGAGTTACTTGAGGAAGAGGTGCGTCATCAGCGAATTGATGACATCCGTAATATTGTTGCGCACATTGACCAAATGCTGACTGAGTCTATTTTGCTTGCCGAAGCAGGCGAAACCATTGGCCATTTCCAGTGTTGTGATCTGAATCAGGTCATTGACAGTATTGTACACATGATCGCTCCCTCGACGGTTTCTGTGAGTGTTTCGTCTCTACCTATGGTGCGGTGTGATAATCACAAAGTGATCCAGATGTTTTTGAACATCATTCGAAATGCTATTGAACATGGGAAGGCTACAAAGATAGAGATCGAGTGTGTCAAAGACGAGAAATATTATAACATTATATTCCGCAATAATGGTCTGCCGATCCCTCCCAAGATTCGTAAGACCCTCTTTCGTAAACGGGTCTCATCAAAGCCGCATGGCGGTCGAGGCCTTCTCATTGTCAGGAGGCTAGTGGACGCTCATGGTTGGGGAATTGATCTTGTTCCCACCGAAAATCCGGCGTTTCGGATAAAAATACCGCTTGATTATGAGTGTACAGTTCAAGATTGTGCGGAACGATAGAAATGAGTCTCGCTCCGCATATATGATGTTTTTTCTTTGTTTTATTTATTCCGTTTAACAAACCAGATGAGTTTGTCGCCCTCTTCTCGCAGTTCGAGGATCTCATTTCCTGTTCGTTCTGCCCACGATGGAAAGTCCTTTTTCGACCCGACATCGGTCGCAATAACTTTGAGGATCTGACCAACTTCGATTTTTTGGATCTCTTTCTTTAGTTTCAAAACGGGCATCGGGCAACGTAGTCCTGATGCATCAAACTCTCGTGCAACTTCATAGTCAGTCATTTGAACTCACAGGCTGCGCAGCCGAATTTTCACTTATCAGTCTTCTCAACACGGAAGCCACATACTATCAAAATGCTTCTCATGTGGCCTCATAGAGTTACGGATTGAAATGTTGAAGCCTGCGAATTTATGCTGTTTCGGCATCTTTATTTGTTACACCGTGAAACTTTGCGCCTATAGGTGAATCTTCATGGCACTGTTTCAATTACTACTATTCATTCTGGCAGGCCTGGCAATTTCTGCCATGTTTTCGGGTTTTCTCTTAGCCCGCAGAATGGGAATGTATCTGATGATGCAAGTCATGATGCTCATGTTTGCGATGTTCGTCTCTTTGGGAATACTGGCTTTTGGAATGTTCAGTGCCTCGGCGACAGCAGCTCAATTCGACATCATGCATCTACTCATCATTGTGGATCTAGTACTGGTTCTCTTAGCAGTATTAATGGAATTTGTTCAAGTACTGCCTATTCTGATGAAGACTATGCAGGGCGCACCCATGCACAGCTCGCATATTACGAACCTTCTCGTGCTGTTCTTCTACCTACTAGGGCTTGTCCTGTTCTATGTAGATCTCGCAGCTATGTAAGGAGTTGATATCAAAATGCCTTCACTATACATAATTGGTCAATGGGGTCCAGAGGCTGCTGAACGCTGCTATGGACCATTCGTGACAGGGACTACCGCTCAGGCTCAGGACATCGATGTGACGATCTTTCTTATGATGGACGCTGTCTGGTTGGTCAAAAAAGGGATTCCTGAGAAGATCAAGGCTCCGGGATTTCCACCACTTCCCGAGCTTATCAACATGTTTCTAGAAGAGGGTGGAAAGATCCAAGTATGTTCCAATTCGGCGGAGTTTAGAGGACTCTCCGAGAAAGACTTCATGGACGAGAGAATCGAGATTGCTGGAGCAGCCACCATGATTGATGGTATCTTCAAGCACGACAGATATATTGAATTTTAAAAAATAGATGTAGGGGGAATTTATACCCCCTCTCATTTTTATTTATTATAACCATGAACACAGAGTGCCGCTCTCGACCACAAGTTCGATGAGTCGGTCATAGTCGATGCGTGTCACTTCGTTGCTGAGTGGCAAATCAGATAGTCCTCTCGCATCAAGATCTTCTCCTAAGACATAGATTTGAACGCCCATGCTAATGAGTGATTGAAGTGCGTCTGGCATTATGTTCTTAGGGGCGGTAGCCACAACAGCGTCTTGAAGAAGAATGATTGAGACCTCATGACCTAGCTTTGCTTGATGCTTGATCACATCGCTGAGGCGTTCTAGAGTGGTTCTCTGCTGTGGGGAAAAACCGTAGAGATAGAGTATCTTTGAGCTCATTAGTATCTCTCCTACATCCTGACCACAGTCGAATACTCGGTCATCATTTGAGCCAGCTTCTCCATTGTTATGACATGGAGATTTGGATATTCGACAAGATCGTCCGTTGTGAGACCTCTCTCCTGCAATGCCTCCTCCACGAGATAGATCTCGGCATCCACAAGATCGAGTAGTTCTAGCGGTTCATCAAGAGAGTCCACATTGAGACCTGAGGTATTCTGATTGTTCTTCAAGAAGTAGACCGCATCCCTGTCAAAGACTATGTCACAGGGGATAGTAGGTCCAAGACCAAGGAATCCCCCTGCGAGTCTGATCGCCTCAACAGTAATGTTCGTGCCATATGGCCCCTTATCACAATAGATCAGAATTGAGTCCATGCTGTCACACTCCTGGGCCAAAAAAGATGAGTTTGTCCGCCTCACAAACCAGTTCAGTCAAGGAGCCGAGACCCTCTTCTTGAACGGAGTCTATCCGATCCTCTTTCCAGACACCGCCCATTGATAACCATGCAGTACATCCAATGAGTGCGATGCCTTTGTCTGCTATTTCTTCTTTGAGTCTCTGGGGAATGTTGCGGACATTATTACCTGGGTCTACATGGCCATGCAGGGCATGGACACCGGAGCCAAAAAAGAAGACCCCAAGTATCTCGTGTCCCGCCCGTTCGGCTGCGCGGACCATGTTCAGGAGAGTGTCAATGGCCTCAAACTTGTATGGTTCTGTCTGAACGAGAAATGCAAGTTTGGCCATAGTCGTTCGCCCTGTTTTTTCTCTATTTCACGCATTCAAAGTAGAGGGCCCATTCATCGTCTTCCTCTTCTACTTCGAGAAACTTGCTCTTGGTCTTTGCGATCTCGCGCTTGACCGAATCCACAGCTGGTGGGTGATCAATGAGCACTTTGAGTATAGTGCCCGGTTTCATCTTCATCAGTGCTTTTTTGGTCTTTAGCGCGGGGTATGGGCAGACTTGCCCACGCACATCAAGTTCTTCATCATAGTCCATTTTGTATGTACCTCCTTTTTTACTGAATCACAGTCCACTTGAGTGAATAGGGGTCTGTTGGATTCTCTTGGCATTCTATCTCTCCAAGCTGCTGGAGCACCAACAGATGGTAGTGGACCAGAGCACTATCAGCATTGAGATCTTCAGCCAATGTCAATGTATCGGCCGAGCCCTTCTCTGATAAGTGTTCCAAGACCTTTTCACGGAGTGGCTTTTCGATCTCTGCTGGAACACGCTTGGCCTTTCTTGCCTGTGCTGCCTCTACCTTTGTGAAGTCGGGTTCTCCAACCTCAAAGATGCCAGCATCAAGCGCTTTCTGAAGGGCCTCTTTTCCTTTCTCGGTCAGGGCGATGACAGTCGTGAATCCCTTTGGACTTCCTGCGAAGCCACAGGAGATGTCAGCATGGACCCCGATGAAATCAGTGCAGTGATCACATGACCCCATCTTGCTCGTCTTTCCGTCTTCACCCTTCCGCATATTGTTCGTGCAGAAGAGTCCGATCTTGAGGACCTTCGTACTTAGTTTCTTTTCCCACAATGACACACCACGGAGTTCACATGGAAGGCCGATGACTGCCATATTGGCTCGTGTCTTCTTAGCGTATTCGAGGAACTTTGTCATGACTCCTGTGGGAGAATATTTTGTTCCAGCCGTCTTGATCATCTCATCAGGGTCGGTGACAATGACCGCCTCATGTTCGTACTTCTCGCCGACAACTGCCGGAACGGCTTTTATGTCGCCCTCTTTGAGAAGGAATGCGAGAAACGCCGGCACAAAACCACCATTCGTCACTCCCTCGAGAAACTTCTTGTCTTTAGCTCTCAGCGAAGTGATGACCAGAGGCTTCTCGATCTTTGCTGGTACCTTCTCCGGGTGTGCTTGCGGACAGATGTCATAGCACCGTCCACAGTTATCTGCGCCTCGTGTGAGAATACATTTCCCAACGAGTTTTGGCGTCCCGTTCTCCATAACAATTGACTTGCAAGTACCTGCGCAGAGACCACAGCCCTCACACAGGCCCTTGTCTATGACTTGCTCTTTAAGCAGATCGAAGCTCATATGTCCACTCCCTGATAATTCCTTCATCATCTGTAGTGAAGCTGACCTTGCTGAACTCGTCCTCAGCAGAGGCCTTCACCGCTTTTATCTCAAACTCACTACTGATCTGATACGTGTCAAAGCTCACCTGTGCAGCCTTGGCCGGGGTCTTGAACCCTCCAAAGTAGACGTTGGAAAGGACTTCATTCCCTCCGATTCCGCGGATGTCTGCAATGATCTCTTTGATGCCCTCAGCAGTAGGTGATTTGAGGGTCTCAAGTAATTTCTTCTGAATATTCCGTAATTCTGTTCGAAGGTCCTTGGTTTCCTTGGACACCTTGATTCCAGCAGCATCCTCGTATGCCTCTATGAGATTCAATGCCACTGAGATCCCATGGCGACCAAAGATGGTTGCTGAGATCTGTGGGGCCTCTTCAATCGCACGGGCAATCATGATATCTGATAATTGGTCTCCCGAGGACGGGTTCTTACCGGAGTATGCAAAGTGTGAAGCAAGATGGAACCGGAAAAAGGTGCCAACCACATCCACGAGACCCCGGGTCAGATCATCCGGCCTGTCACCAAGAGTATCAGTTGTCCATGTGGTCGAAGTAGTGTCAACTTCTATCTGAGCCGCAAGTGATCCAAAGTAACCAATCATTCTTCCCGGTGGGTCATCGGTCAGTGCAACACAGCCTCGACAGGGTGTGCCAAAGTCGATACATCTCTGAGCACAGGTTGCTGCGATCACTCCATTACAGGGGAGTCCTTGATTGTTAAAACAGGTCTCCTGGTTGTTCCAGTTCGGAACGCGGATGATACTGGTGATCTTCTCTTCGGAGATTGCTCGTGAGCATTCTTTGCATAGGGGTTTACGCTCGATCTCCTTGCCTGCTATGAGGGTGAGAAGTTCCTCTGGGTCCGGTGGGCAACCCAAGACCGCACCACTGGTTTCGATGAGTTTTGGCACTGGAATGACCTCGCCCGTGATCTTTTGATTTGCGAGGCCAAAGATTCCTCCGCTATATGGACAAGTGCCATAGAGAATGATCTTTTTGCCCTCGTATTTCTTGAGACGTTCTGCATCGGACTTGAGGGCGTGGCCTGTCAAAACTATAACATCCGCCTCTCCAGAACCTTTGAGGAAAGGATGTTCCACGATTTCAATGTTGGCATTGTCCGCCAGCGAGATCAGTTGCCATGCACACCTGTCACAGCCATTGAGGTGAACGACACTGACCTTGATCTTTGCCATCATGCCTCACCTCCCGGACAGGTCGTGTCTTCGGCATGAGCCCTTCGTTCGATGATGTCATCAAAATCTCCGACAACAGTGTCGCCCTCGGCAGCACGTGCTGTATACATTGTCACACAGTGATTACCATAGCCCATCTCCGCGAGGAATTTCTTGACAATCTTTACTCTTCGAAGAGTGATGAGGTTGGCATCATTGTAGTGGCATGCTCCAAAACAACAGCCGATGACTGTTACCGCCTCAGCACCTGCATTAAAGGCATGGAGGATCTCACGAGCCCCCACACGACCTGCACAGGGGACTCGCACGATATTGATCTCGTCACTATACTTCATTCGCAGGACACCAGCAGTGTTCGCGGCGCCCTGACCACAGTTTTCACAGAGATATCCTACAATCATTCGTTGCTCCCTCCTGCCTTCGCAGCTGAGAGTAGCGCTGAGACCTCCGCATTCAGTTGCCGGTCTCTAAAGTTGCGTATCTGGATGGCTCCTGTGGGACATGCTGGGACGCACGCGCCACAACTCTTGCATGCTGCATCATTGACCACTGGTTGTCCCGCCTCGCCTACGACTATTGCACCGATCGGGCAGGTGGCGATACACGCCATGCATGAAGTACAGAGATCCTTGTCAATGACCGCAGTGTCCATCCGTTTCTCAAGGTATCCACGCACAAGAGGTTGAGCTGCTGCTGAGGCAGCACCACCAGCATGTCCAACAGACTGAGTAATATCCTTTGGACCTTGGATCGCACCCGCAAGAAAGATTCCATCACGACTGCTCTTGACTGGTCCCATCTTGATGTGGTACTCCTTTGCGAAGCCCTCCTTCGCCCTGAGGAGCCCGAGTTTGCCGCCCAATTTGCCAAATCCTTTTGGTGGGACCATGCCCGCACTCAGAATGACCAGATCGGCCATGATCTCATAGGGGGTATGAGTGAGCGTGTCTTCCACATCAACGATCAACTTGTCAGAGAGCGGGTCGGGTTCAATTGAGGATGGCCTTCCGCGAATGAAGCGAATTCCCGTCTTCTGAGCTCGCTTATAGTATTCTTCGTAGTGAAGACCTGGTGTTCGAATATCGATATAGCAGAAGAAGACTTCTGTGTCAGGCAAGTGTTCCTTAATGAATCGGCTATTCTTGATGCCATACATACAACACACACCTGTACAGTATTCGTTTCCGACCTGATCATTACGCGAGCCGACACACTGGACAACAACTACCGTCTTGGGCACTTGGCCATTGGAGGGTCTCACGATCTTGCCCTTTGTGAGCGTGGTCGGAGAGAACATGCGTTCTGCCTGCATCTGTGTGATGACATCAGGATGCTCGTAGTGGTACGCCGTGATCTCTGTTGGGTCGTACTCTTCGTATCCGGTTGCTACAACAATTGTTCCAACCTTGAAAGTGCGTTTTTCTTTCTTCATGCTAAAGTCAATGGCTTCGACAGGACATGCTATAACGCATGACCCACAATCGATACAATGTCTCATGTCAATCGTAAAGACCGAGGGTAGTGCCTGCGGGAAGGGCTTGTATGCAGCCTTCCGCATTCCGAAACCATGATCCCATTCATTCTTTACCTCAACAGGACAGACCTCAGCACAGCGCCCACATGACGTACAATTGTCATGGACATAGCGGGGTTTGGTCGTGACTTCTACCTCGAAGTTGCCCATTGATCCTTCAAGATTTGTCACCTCGCTCAGAGTGAGCACCTCGATATTGGGATGTGACATCACTCCGTTGAGCAGAGGACTGAGCGTACACATAGGGCACTCATCTGTTGGAAATGTCTTGTTGAGCATGGTCATGTGACCACCGATGGAGGTCTCCTTCTCAACAAGAACGACTGGAATACCCAGTTCGGCAAGATCCATCGCGGCCCGTAGTCCGGCAACCCCACCACCAATCACCATTGATCTCTTTGTGATGGGAAGCTTTTCGGTTCCGACTTCTTCTTTTTGTGCTGCACGGGCCACTCCTGCGGCTACCATTCTCTTAGCCTTGGCCGTTGCTGCTTCTCTGTCATCTGTGACCCAAGAGTCCCACTCACGGATATTGACCTGAGTGTGCATGTGTGGATTCATGCCAAGATCACTGATGGCCTTTGCAAACGTGGGCCAGTGCTGTTCATGCGAACATGAAGCCACAACGGTTCTGTCAAGATTGTGTTCTTTGACCGCATCCTGGATAAGTTGAATGCCCTGTTTGGAACACATAAACATGTAGTCAGTGGAGAACTCTACATTCGGAAGTGTGCGAGCATATTCTGCGACGCTCTTCACATCGACCATTGCTGCAATGTTCTCTCCACAGTGACAGACAAACACTCCAATACGTGGCTTCTTTTTAGTATCTTCTTTTTTGCTCATAGTGGTCTGCCCTCCAGCTTGAAGTCAGGGGCTGTCGCCTGATATTTCATGCCAATATCATCCATGCCCATCGCAAATGCTGTTATCTGAGAGATATGGATGATCGGTATGTCAAAGTCAGTGCCGCGTTGTTTGTTAAGCGTCTGTTGTCCACCATCAAATTGTAGATGACAGAATGGACAGATGTCAAGAAGTGCCTGAGCTGGAACTTGTTTGACCGCAGCCATTTTCTCGTAGAGCATATCCATTGATGCCTCTATGTGCGCAGCACGTACTCCACCACCTGCACCACAGCAGGCATGTTTTCGTCGATAATCAAGTAGTTCGATGCCAAGTCCGTCAATGAAATAGTCTTCTAGAATGGTCGGGTCTTCTGGATCATCGATCTGTTTGAGCGTAAAGGGCCTCAAAAAGTGACACCCGTAGTGAATGACTCCCGTCAGAGCGACTTCTCGCTTAATATAGTCGCGAATCTCTGTTGGTCCAATGTCAAACCCCAAGACCTGTGCGATGTGCTTCACTTCGCCACTGGCCTCGACATGGTATCCGAGATCTTTCAGACGTGCATTGACCTTTTTCTTGAGTTCATCATCATGCTTGAGGGCATGATTGACCTCGAAGAGCGTTCCAAAGCACCCATTACAGACCGTCAGGATGTCCGCTCCATTGCTCTCGGCAATGGCTATATTCCTCGCCGCTGCGACCATCCAGTCTGGTTTGTTGAATGATCGAAAGACACCAGGCGCGGGGCAACACCCTGCTTTCTCCATCTCTTTGACTTCGATTCCGAGTTTGTCTAGGACAAATCGTGTTGTTGATTCTATAGCCGGGTATCTATTGGGCATGATACAGCCCAAGAAAAATGAATATTCTGTTGACACTATTGTGTGTCCTCCTCGTCCTCATGTTTAGGTGGCAGTATAAAGAGCATCTGCGCCATCTTACGTACTTCTTCGGGGTATGCAAAAGCTGTTGGTGGGATCTCTGGAAGGCCGAGCTCTTTTCGTATCGCCTTGATCTTATCATTAATTGGAACAGCGTGGCCCGTCTTGTGTAAGATATCGACGGTCTTTCGATGCTTGTCTGCTATGAACCCACGTTCGGATGCAATGTTTCTCAGAACAATGATCGCATCGGTCACTTTGAGGTCTCGTGGACATCTGTCATAGCAGGCATAACACGTTGTGCAAAGCCAAATGTCCGGGTCTGATAGTACTGACTCGTCCCCGAAGGCGGCCTTGCGCATGATTTCTCTGGTACGCATTGCAGTCCACCTTCCGGAGAGGCAGCTTGCTGTACACGTACCGCACTGCATGCAGAGATTCGGATCGAATCCTGCCTTTATGAGGGCCTCCTCTATTTCTGGATCCTTCTCCAAAGGAGTACGGACTGAGGGAGGGGCCTTGTATCTTGTCCCTGACAAAACGGGTCACCTCGTTCTGATGTATTTATGCTCCAAAGAAGACAGTCTGATTGCTGTCTTTCATTGCGTGGACAACACTATGAATGTCAACAACTTTTGCGCCATCAATAAGGTTCTCTTCTGGGATGCCACGCTCTTTGATACAAAGACCACACACAAGGAGCGTTCCTCCAGCCTCAAGAAAGTCCTGAAGCACCTCGAGAACTTGGAAGAATTGAGTAGAGTGCTGACCTTTGACTCCGCAATACACACCATCTTCCATCAGGATAATTGTAGTGTCGATCTCTTCCATGACTGCCGTTAATCCGATTCTGACTGCTGTAAAAGCACCGGTCTTGTCATATGGAGGAGTTGCGACCATGAATGTGAATTTCTTTGTCATTTACTTTCACCAATGTCAGTAGTATTCAAAGACCAGAGTATCAAGTAAATAAATGTATGGCCATAACCCCTTATAGTAAACGAATGTTTAGAAAAACCCTTGTTATGAATAGATTTATGAACAGAGCAATAAAAGCCAAAGTTGTTATTGATAACGCACGATTCATATGGCCGTATTAAAACTATAGTTGTGGAGATTAATCGCGTGAAAAAACACTGGCCTGAAATGCACAAGAGAAGCATTGATGAGATCAAGGCTCTCTTAGATCAAATGGACAATCTTGATGAGCTAGATATCAAGATAATTACACTGCTTCAGTTCGATGGCCGTGCGTCTTTTAACAAGATCGCGGATGTTTTGGGGACTACCGTGGCGACCATCAGCAAACGTGTGAAGAAATTAGAACAGCGCGGCATCATTCAAGGGTATGCTGCAATAGTGGCCTGTGATAAACTTGGTTTCCGCGAAAATCTTTGGCTGATGATCCATACAAAGCCAGGGACCGATGCGGAAGAGATAGGGAAGCAACTGTCCGATATGATAGGTGTCAAGTGCGTGTATGTTATCTACAGTGATTTTGACTTGCTTGTTCACATTTCCTGTGCAACTACTGACGAAATCAATAGGACAGTGCAGTCAATAGGACAGATCAAGGATGTGGTCCGCGTGACCAAGATGACCGTCAGTACTAAGGTCAAAGAGGACTTTCGGGCAATTCTCTAATAATTTCTATACAAATGCGATTAACTGTACGTATATTAGTACTAACGTTTCATAAAAGACCCGATATCGTACCTTATAGTATACTCATCACTATCTAGGTCACAGCACGGCAAGAAGATGGAATAATGTCAAAGAATGTTTCCGTACTAATTGCATTGGTCCACAACGATCTGGTCGCACTCGTACGCGATGTATTCCAAGAGATTGACTTAGTTGGTGATATCGATAATATTTCTACTATGCAGGAGTCATATGATAGCACGGTCATGGCTAATTACGATATCGTTGTGATTGATGACTCGTCAGTCATTTCTGTACTTTCTCAGAAGTCATTACCCTCGATGCCGTGTCATCCACAGAGTAATATAATATTAATTACTGACCTTGCAAATATACCCGATTCCTCATCACCGTATCAGGTTCAGAATCTGATATGGCTACAGAATCCCCTTGAGAGTTCAGAAGAGCTGGCTGCATTTAGGTCACAGGCGGAAGATATCGTTCAGGTGATCGCCGAACGCAAGAATCTCTTGTACCGAAAGTTATTGGACCTGATCGAGGCCTCGCCTATACCGGCGGGTATCTGGGTTAAGAACCACAAGGGGCGGATCTATCTCGAACGCTTTAACGACCCGCTAATTTTCCGGGCAAACGAGTTGGGATACTCTCTTGATGATTCTTCTCTCAAAAAGATGGCGCAGATAGGTCTCGAAAAGATCGGTGAGGCTATCCGTCTATCTCTTTCAGATGGGGTTCCACGATTTTTGGAGGAGCATCACGAATATCCACAACATGACGACGTGCTCACGTATTGGGAGATTATACCCGTCGGATTGAATATGGTTCTGGTGATGACTCATTATCTTACTTCAGCGGAGGCATTGCCTAGCACACGGGGTCTTCGGTACGTGTTCAATGCATTTCCAAATCCCTCCTTTCTCTTCGTGTATACTCAGAACGAATTTATTCTGCTCCGGATAAATCCGGCCGCGGTCGTTCAACGTGGTTTCTCCGATCCCGAGGCGATGGTCGGCAAGACCCTTCATGATGTCTATAGTAAAATGGATCGAATTGTAGAGATGGTCACGAGTACGTATCAGACGGGTATTTCGAATAAGGTTGAACTCGTACATCCATCCTATTTTGATTCTACAGTGACTCATACAAGTTTTCAGACCGTCCGTATTGGACTTGACGCAGTTCTTGTCATTGAGACCGATATGACTCCGATCAGAACAGTCCACCAGCAGTTAGCCCGTCAGAGAGATGAGATGATCTCGTTCCTTAACCAATTTGATCATGACCTGCGCAACTCGTTGCAGGTGATCGCTTCATATGTGGAACTATTGTCTGACGGCTCAGACTCGGAGATTGCTACAGGAATATCTTCCGCCCTTGAAAAAATCCAGCACACCCTTGAGAACTCCCGAGAGCTTGCTCAGTCCGGATTGGTCATCGGCGTCAAGAAGTTTGTGGACATTGAAGCGATCATCCGTTCTGTTGGCGAATACTGTATCCCTCCTGAGGTCTCATTCACGGTGGAGAGCATTCCACTGGTGAATTGCGATCAGATGAAAGTTTCTCAAGCAATAGAAAATATTCTTATGAATGCCATAGAACATGGGAATGCGACACGTATCCGTGTATCCAGCGAATCTACTGATGACGGGATAATTATCATAATATCTAATAATGGAACACGAATTGATCCAAAGCAGATTGACGACATTCTCTCAGGTACCTACTCATCCAAGGGCGGCACTGGTGGTCGGGGAATTACGATCACACAGCGGATCATAAAGGCGCATGGTTGGAGATTAGTCGTTGACACCGACCCTGAAACCGCCTTTAAGATCATCATTCCGCAGACGGAGACCGTCACCTGAAACTGAAATTGTTCCAAACAAAATTGCCAAAGCCTCTACAAAATAAAACAAATTTGAGTTGAACCACTGATGTTCGTGAGGACCGAGCGCAAGGAATTGACCAGTGTTGGTGTTGATATTGGCACCGCGACGTTTCATATCATTTTCAGCAAGCTTCTCCTTGAGAAGAGTCCGACAAAGAGGACCGAGAAGTTTGAGATCACAAAGCGGGAGGTCGTGTATGAAGGTCCTATTCATCTGACACCCATGATTAATGAGTCCACGATCGATTTTGAAAGCCTGAGAGATTTTCTCTTGGATGACTATGCATCAGCCGGTTTCTCTCTTGAGGACATTGATACTGGTGCTGTGATCATTACAGGCGAGAGTGCGCGACGAGAGAACGCTGAAGAGATAGTTCGCTCGTTGGCCGGTGAGGCTGGTAAGTTTGTTGCAGCCACTGCCGGGCCCAATTTCGAATCGGTTCTTGCAGCCTATGGTGCAGGTGTCGTTGAGAGATCTCGAACGTCTTGCAAAGTGATCATGAATGTGGATATCGGTGGAGGCTCTGCGAACATTGCGATCTGTAGTGATGGCCATGTGATAGACACCGCTGCGATCAATGTAGGTGGCCGGCTCTTAGCGCATGATGGCTCTGGGACTATCGTTCGTTTAGAGAATGCCTGTCGATCGACCGCTAAGACACTTGGTCTGAATCTGGCCAAGGGCGAGCATATAGATTCTGATCATCTCGAAAAAATAGCTGGGGCTCTTGCGGATGCACTTATGGAATTCATGACTGGGCAGGTGTCAACAGACCTCACTCGTGTACTCATGATGACACCACCACTTCGTTACAGTGACAAGGTTGATGAAGTCACTTTTTCTGGAGGCGTGGCCGAATTCATCTATGACCGTGAGACTAGGGACTTCAATGATCTCGGCCGATTTCTCGCAAGAGCAATCTTGGATCGGATGAACTCAGCAGGGCTCCATCTAGCAGTACCTAACCATCTGATCCGTGCAACAGTCATTGGTGCGGGTCAGAGCAGTCTACATGTTAGTGGCTCAACCACATTTCTGTCTCCGGGAATAGATCTCCCCATCCGGAACATTCCCGTTGTCGAACCACATCTGGTCATAGAGGAGTCGGTTGCGACCAGTGTGCGAAGATCGGTTCAAGAGGCCCTAAAACGATTTAATCTACATGAGGGCGAAGACGAGTTTATTCTGACGTTCAATGGCGCAGTGAAGCCTTCGTACACGTTCCTTGCTGATTTTGGAAAAGGGCTGGTCGAGGCACTTCCAAACACGATTCGGCAGAAGCGTCCCATATTATTATGTTTTAATGAGGATGTGGGGAATAGTGTCGGAAACGTGATGAAGCGTGAGACCAAGATCGACAGTGATGTTCTCTCCATTGACGAGTTGCATCTTCACGAAGGAGATTTTGTTGACATTGGCAAGCCCGTTGTAGAAGGTGTTGTCATTCCGGTCATAGTAAAGACTCTGGTCTTTGGGGATGCCTCTGCAAAATCATGATGCTCATACAATGATGTTTTGAAGCAAGTTCTGATACTTTGCCTCACATGATTTTCGTGCGTTGCGAAGTAGATTCTCAGCGGTTTCCGAGCTAATCAGTTCTGACAAGTTATTTGAGACCTCTTGAACCATATACTCGATTGCATCAGTGATCCCGTCGATATCATTTGGTGTGAGACCGGGGACTCGGGGATAGATGATATGATTGTCACTGGTCAGCTTCAAGAAGGCAATCCACGGGAATTGGGAAATGCCTTCTTTGACAATGCTGTCGAATAGGGAGGCTGCATTATCATTCCCAATATGTTCACTGATGGTCTTGAAGAAATGCGAACCGATGCATTCTGCAATTAATGCGAATCGTTCTTCTACAGATATCCGTTGTAGGAGTCCCTTGTTAAGAAGATAACCAAGCTCTAATAGAATGCTCTCGTCCCCTTGAATCCCAAGTTCACGTATTAGTTGGATTAGGGGGATACGACCATCCAAGGCCCCTACCACACGAAGTGTATTGTACGATATTCCTGTTGGATTTGACGGATTGAAGATGACCGTGAGCGCCTCAGCAGAGGGCATGAGCACATCATAATCACTGGGGACATGAAGCAGGGAGATGGCCCCTCCCCAATATGCTTGCGATACTATTTCGATGGTTTCATCCAAATCAATCCCCTGATTGACTGCCGCTTCGGCTACCGACTGCCAATCAACCGCATTTTCTAAAAACTTGACGATCTTAAATTTAATACTGGGCAGGGTGGGCCGGAATGCGCTTGGATCCTCGGTCACCTTGTAAATAAGAGTCCGTTCTGAGATTCGGTCTGCGGTGAACACACGACGCACGAAATTATCAAACTCGGCAAAGAGAGAGCCCTCTAGCTCTGCGGCATCCCGAAGAAATTGGAAGGTTTCCTCGAACTCGGCGACCACTTTTTTGAGTTTACTTCGGGTCTCAATAGTGTCGCGTGCTACTGAGATCACTCCCGAGGCCCACGTCCCATTCTCCACGATCATTGTCGAATCAGGCCCGTAGACGGTCTTCCATTGAGGGGCCTGTTGTCCTGTCATCTCACTCATGTAATTACTCAGGGCGGATATGAACCCCGACATGATCTGTGAATCTCTTCGTGAGGGTATGAATTCATGAGTGTATGGTGCAAGACCAATCTCTCTGTTGAGGATGAACAAAATTCTTTCATTTACAAGGGTCTCGTAAGCATCAATCTCTTTGAATTTCTCAAGTAGACCCAATGGACTGTCTTCGGACATTACTTTATTCCCCTGTCAAATACTTGCCATATGCTATTGGTCGCGGTCTAGTCTGTTCTCTGTCCCCTTAGAGATCAGTCGCAGCAACGAACCCCTTTACTTTGGTCTATATGATTGTTTTCCCGATTATGGCTCTGTGTGAAAAGTCGGTAACAGAGTGCGTATGAGGCGAATGAACACTAGGTTATGTCCGGATCCAAGAGCCTTCAGGAACCATTCTGACTTGAACGATCTATGTCTGTGGACTTTTCACACAGCTCCCCCGATTAGTATATTTCTTGTTGCCAGTGACAATATGTATTTTATTCAAACTTGGCACTGTGGTCCTGAGCGAGTTCATTATGGATCAATCAATTTTGACTGCAACATTTCTTCGCAGGCCAAACCGATTCCTTGGAGTGGTGGAACTTGATGGCGTGGAGACCTATGCGTACATTCCTAATCCTGGACGAATGAACGAGCTCATGATCCATGGCAGAACAGTCTATCTCCGGCCTGTAGATGATGAAACGCGGAAGACATCTTATGATATGTTGGCTATTGATCATAATGGTCTACTGGTTTCACTTGATGCCAATCTTCCGAACCGTTTTATTAAGCGAATGCTTCAGCAGCACGCTCTCCCACAATTCCATGATTATGATCGGGTCATTCCTGAACCTCCACTCTACGGCGGACGAGCTGATTTCAGGCTTGAAGGTAATGGTCTCACGACGATGATAGAGGTCAAATCGTGTACACTTGTGGAAGATCGCATCGCCATGTTTCCCGATGCAGTCACAGAACGTGGAGCTCGGCATATGCATCATCTTGCAAGAGCACTGAGAGAGGGATTAGTCGACAAGGCCTCCGTCATTTTCGTCATTCAGCGTCCTGACGCAGATGTTTTCACTCCTAATGAGCGAACTGATCCCAAGTTTGCAAGAGAGCTGGTTCTTGCACATCAAGGCGGTGTGAGCATATTTCCGCTTCTTACCGAACTTGATGAGTGGAAGTTGCGATTTATTAAAGAAATACCATTTTATTTTAATGATCCAGTAGATGGTGCACGATGACCTTTATCTTCTGGAGATCTGCCCAACAGGCCTCTTGTTTTTTCGTAAAGCGACATTTCATACTTTCTGTACTTGTTTCTTTTGTCTACCAACTGGAACCGATACTAATACTGATCCTTTTGGTGGGAGATAATACTGTGCTTTACATTGTACCATTGCCTCTTGTGCAAATGGTCATGCTACTTCTTTTGAAATTCGGTGTTTCTGGATCCGTTAAGACCGAGTCCGAATTTATTGAGCTTGGGATAGATAATATAATTATAACCGTGCCCACAGAAATATTCGTAGAAGTGTCGTTGAGGTATCGCTTATTATCTAAGATTAAAAAAATTCGAATCCAACGATATGGCCTTAGATGATAGATCCTAACGATAGGGGAATCTAAGATGCACAGAGCAATCAAGAACCGGAATAAGTAACAGACTCGCGAGCTAAATATTTTATATGACTTGGGAATGAGTCTTCGTAAAGCCTTCTAAGGATGGGAAATATAGTGAACTATGATATAGTCGAACCTTGAAGATAGATACTTGCTTTTATCGGTTTTTTAAATCCGGGATCTGTGTGAAAAGTCCACAGACATAGATCGTTCAAGTCAGAATGGATTCCGAAAAGTTTTGGATTCGATCGCAAAATGGTGTTCATACTTCTCATAATCACTATTTCACTGACTTTTCACACAGAGCCTTAAATCCGGAAAGCTGAAAAGCAATTTGAGTAATCAAGCGAGTGATTGACATGGGGGATATTCAGACGATCACTGATTGGACTTGTGCCGGACTGAGAAAGTATTCTGGCTTTGACCAGGTAGGCTCCGAACTATTGGGCGAATCACGTATTGTCGGTGAAATAGAGTTCTGCTACTGGGCACTCGAAAATCACATAGGTGATTGACTTGGCAATAATTCATGGAGTTACCCCCAGAAGAAACGGCGATATCAATATCCTAGCCGATGTACTGCTCAAGGCTTTATTATTATTAATGGTTCCAATAATGGCGAGTGTCTCCAATATCCTTGAGGTGGATGGACAATCGCAATTAAGAGTGGTAGGCCTGTTTTATACAATAGTGAATTCACGTGTCGTCTTTACTTCAAATCCCCTGCTAGTGATCTTTACGCTTTTTGCAATATCTCCAGTGGCCTATTATAAATATAAGATAAACATCCGCGGTCGAAAATTGGGTTCATTGAATCTTGTCTATCGATGTTTGGTAACAACGTTCATACTGGTCTTCGTTCTGGCCATTTTTAGTAGTAATTTTGGCGATTTTGGTTACGTCGTCCTCGCGGATCTATATATTTCAGGAAGTGGCTTAATCGGTTCATACGTGACCTTACTCGTGCTTTTTATGGTGGTCTATCCGGAAATATATTATCAATTTAATGCGATTGTCTTGTCTCGCAAGTTGAAAAAAAGCAGTGTACGACCCAGTGAGATCATATCCTTGGAAGATTCGGAGTCTTCAATATATATGCGACTAAAGACTGGCCTCTCAGGTCTCTTGATCATAGCGGCAATGGCTTTTATCCCACTAATTTTTATCGATCAGTTTCAGGTCAATGATTCTATTATTCAATCGCATGTTGGATTATTCATGCCCTTTATTTTTATTAGATATTCTGTTCTAACAGCAACCTTTGATATTGTGGCGTGGTCCGTCCTTCAGTTTCTGATTGTCGCTGTTGAGATGTCAGGTGATTTTCTCTTTGTACGCCAATTTATTAAATATTTGTTGAACGAGTCCACAAAGTTACGTCTACTATTGGTCACGATTATCTCTTATTGGGTGACGATAGCACAGATAGGATTTTCATTTGCAACAGCATCGTCAACTTCAGGTCCATTCTCAACGTACTCGTTTCTTGCACCTCTAGTACAGGTGGTCGGTTTTCTCCTTTTGCAGACCGGGATTCTGAAGAGAGCTGATTTCAAGATCGAACCAGATGTTGCACCCGAGACCGTGCCACCTACATCTACAACTGAGATCCTTGTGAGAGTTCCCATAACCTACTTGATCAAATCAAAAATATGGAGCTGGAAATATGGAAGACACAAAAGATCTGATTGAGAGTATGCCTCTGCCTGAGGTGTATCGATTAGCAGGAATGCTGAAAGTTCCACTGACTCAGCGGGTACTACGTCGTTCGATACTTATCGATAAAGTCGTCAGTGCGATAGACGAGTTGGACTTGTTCACTGAACGGCCGTCACTGAAAGATCCAGCTATTGAGATCACGAACTTGAAAAAGAAATTCGGAAAGACAATGGCAGTCCGAAACTTGGATCTTGTTGTCCATCCCGGAGAGATAGTCGGACTCGTGGGGCCTAATGGGGCGGGGAAGACCACATCACTGAGAATACTTGCGGGAATCATTCGGCCGACATCTGGTGCCGTAAAGGTAAATGGTATTCCCATGTCGGATAATGCAATTGATGCTAAGCGTGACATTGGCTATATCCCCGAGCGACCATCATGCTACGAGAGCCTACGAGTACGTGAGTACCTCTCATTTATTGCTAAGATCTATGGTGTCCCGCCAATCGAGGCGGCTATTCGTGTCTACGAATTTTCACACATGCTCCAGCTCTATCAGTATATTGACTCCTATATTGGTACGCTCTCAAAAGGGAATCTTCAGCGTACGTTGTTAGCTGGTATTTTTGTGCGGCCTGAACCGTATATTCTTGCATTTGACGAGCCCATTTATGGTCTGGACCCACGAGGTGCATGGAGCCTCAAACAGCATATTCGCCGTCTGAGAAATAGGGGGTCCGCCATCCTGATCTCCACGCATATTCTTGAGGTCGCTGAGGATCTCTGTGATCGGTTTGTCATTATGCATGAGGGACGAGTTGTTGGGCAAGGAACGTATGACGAGCTTCATGAACAGTTTCCCGACACTCAAAATCTAGAGGAGATATTTTTAGAATTAACTGGCGGCATACCACAGGAGTGATTGCAATCATGACGGCCCCCTGTCGTACAACTACTCTTCTACTTAACGAGATCCGTCTGATGTGGAATCAGTTCAAGCGAAGCTTGACCACTCCCAGTATGTTGATGTTCTATTCGATCATGCTGGTAGGGGCATTTTTCATTAGTTGGACGCTCTCGTTTCTTGGTACGGCTGTTTATTTAGAGGGGCATCTGGTGACCCTGCTGGTTGACCTGATAAGCGTAGAAAACGTACTGAGCATTTTGGGTTTCTTCACGGCTGGTGCAGTCATTGGTGGCTATCTCGGACTGGGGCCCGCGGCTGTGCTACAACCTCCTGATGAGTACATTCTCATGCCCGCCCCTCTCAGACCTCATCAGGTGTTTATGTCACGATATGTTCGTCGAGTCATCAGAAAGATCGTATATCTTGTTGTTGCATTGCTCATTCTTCAGCCAGTTCTGACAAGTCTTCAGGTCTCGTCCTTGTCATTCATTGCATTGTTTGGCACAGTCATAATATATCTCGAGACTAATTATATGCTAAGTGGAGTGGCATTCTATCTTCGAAGACTAAGCTATCGCATTCCTCAGCGGCCGCTTCGCTATGTACTTCTAGGTCTCCTGCCGCTTGTCTTGATTATAGCGACGCAGCCAATGTTCAATACAAACTCCGCGTCAATAATGCTGGTCTTTAGCAGTCTTATTGGTTTACTTCTCCTGCACATGTTAGGTCTGATCACAATTAATCCAATACAGGGAGTTGCACTCGGAGTTGGTATCTGGTTCATCAGTTTCTATCTGCTAGTGGCCACTTTCTCAACACAGGACTACTATGAGGCATTTACATCACGACAGACAAAGAATATTTCCGAGAGCCGTATCTGGCGGATCATTCATGGAGAGGTCGATTTCTCCAAGACACGATTTAATGATCCCATGATGTGGGTCTTTCTCAAAGACTTCTGGAGCCGGATGCGTATGTCAACGCAGTTTTGGAAGTATGTGACTGCACTTGTTGGCACGATCGGTGCGATTCTTCTCTGGATGGCCCCCATCGATATCTTGCCTTCCCTTAATGTGAACCCTGCCAGTATTGCACCAGCCTTCATGATCATTCTTCTTCTTATAATTCAGTTGGCAAGTCTCTCGGCTCTTCTCTCCTTTGTTGATGAGAAGGACAATATCTATCTCTTGAAGGCCAGCCCGTTTAAGCGAACAGATATTGTCTTGGCCAAATATGTCGGCAGTGTTCTTGACTCTGCAATCTCTCTGACTCCTTTACTTCTCTTCATCGAGTATATGTTCAGAGAATTTTCGATCGAACCGCTGCTGGTGCTTGTCGGTCCATTACTCCTGGTCTTTTGTGCCTCTGGTGTGATGATCGGGGCGTATGTTCCAGTTCTTACTAATGAGCCTCAGAATCCTCCTGTCCCGCTTGTATTTTCATACCCCACTCTTAATCTTGTAATCGGAGGAGCTTTTGTCTTGTTTGTGATCAGTAATCCCGGAGCAATACTTCTCTGGGTCATACCTCTCTTTACCATTGGCTTCGTATTCCTGTTCATGATGCTCGCAACACATGCTCTACAATCATTCAAATGATCACTAATCACGTCCCGCGAGTCGAAGTGCATTCGCAACTACGATGAAGGTCACGCCCATATCTCCAGCCGCGATCGCTAACCACAACGGTGCAAGTCCCAAGACTGCGAGGATTGCAACAATCCCTTTTGCTCCAAGGGAGAAGGCAACATTTGTACGAATGATCCTCATTGTTCTTCGTGCTTTCTTGACAAGCTGTGGCACTCGTGAGATGTCGTCTTTCATCAGTGCGACATCAGCAGCCTCAATGGCTGCGTCACTTGATGCAGCCCCCATCGCTACAGAGACATCCGCTCGTGCAAGTGCAGGCGCATCATTGATGCCATCTCCTAACATCATTACCGTTCCAGATTTAGACAGCTCTTCAACTATTCTCACTTTGTCAGCAGGCATGAGGTTGGCCCTAACCTCATCGATCCCAAGCTGTGACGCCACCTCTTCTGCAGTCTGCTGATTATCACCTGTTACCATGATGGATCTAAGACCCATGTCCTTTAGTCTCTTGATCGTTGCCGCACTGTCACGTCGTGTCGTATCACCCAATGAGATGGTCCCGAGATGCCTGTCGCCCCGAAAGACATAGACCAGTGATCCATTTCCACAGTGATGGCCTTCTTTGATCGCGACACGTACCTTTTCGGTCGAGAGCAGTTTTAGGTTGCCTGCTCGATGGGTCGTGCCACTTATGTTTCCTGCAACACCCATCCCCGGCATGACTCGAAATTCGTCAACATCTGATAGTTCCAATCCCCGCACCTGAGCCTCCGCTAATATGGCCATTGCGATCGGGTGTTCAGATCTCTGTTCGAGCGAGGCTGCAACCCGTAGAATCTCATCTCCATCAAATTCTGAATGTAAGCATACGTTCTGAACCTGAAGCCGCCCTTCTGTGAGAGTCCCTGTCTTGTCGAAGGCTACTGTCGTGACCTTACTCAGGGTTTCAATATGACGGGAGCCTTTTACCAGTATTCCGTTCTTCGCAAAGCCGGTGATCGCCGACACCATGCTTACGGGAATAGCAATTGCAAAGGCACAGGGACAAGAAGTCACCAGTAATGTGAGACCCCGATAGAGCGCTTGTTGAGGTGTTGCTCCGGCAATAAATGAAAACAGTGCGAGTAAGAGTGAGGCTGCCACAACTATTGGAGTATACCTGTGCGAGAATCGTGAGACCATGCTCTCCGTTCGTGACTTGTTCTTCTGTGCTTGCTCAACCAACTCTATTATCTTCGAGAGCACTGTGTCTGAGGCCCTCTTAGTAACTCGCACACGGATGTACCCCGCCTGATTAATTGTTCCTGCAAATACGTGATCTCCGGTGCCTTTTGAGACAGGTACTGACTCTCCTGTAATGGTTGCTTCATCGATGTGAGTGGTCCCGTCAACGATCTCTCCATCCAATCCGATACGCTCTCCCGGTCTGATCACAATGATCTCATCAACCTGCACGCTCTCGACCGCTACCGGGTATTCGAGACCGTTCTTGACCAAGGTCACATTGTGAGGTTGGAGTGCAGCAAGAGATGCGATCTCGGTCTTGACACGATGATTCGCTCGGGACTCTAGCAATTCCGCGATCGAGAACAGAAGCATGACAAGAGCACCCTCTGCTGCTGCGTCAATGATTATGGCAGAGATCGCTGCAAATGTCATTAGAAAATTAATATCAAGATGGATTCGTGCCGCGCCCCTTATTCCACGGGGAATTATTTCACGACCTGCAATTCCTGTGACGGCAACAAATATTATTTTCGCGGAGAGATGTTCTGCGAGGAGCAGATCGAGAAACAGCGCTATGCCAAAGAGCAATACTGCTATTGACGTTAGAATATATTCTCTGGTGAAGTCTTCATTTTCATTTTCTTCATCGATTCCGCATACTGTGCATACGGGTGTCTCAGTTTGTGACATGATATCGCGCTCTCCGCATAATGTCTCGTACGCACTCGTCCTTCAGGAAATGATACACTTGTTTGCCTTTTCGTGTGTGCCCCACAAAACCCATGTCGCTTAACTTACTCAAATGATGACTGACATTACTCCGTTCTAACCCGATCTTTTCGGCAATCTCAGTAACACTCAATTCTTCTCCTGAATCCAAGATCTCAAGTATTTTCAGACGTGATCTATCAGCCAGTGCCCGAAATAAGACCACCATTTGATGTAGTTCATCATCTTTTATCGTCTGTCGCTTCTGTCGCATTCGGGAAAAGACCATATTATCACTTCATTTGTACATGTGAACATATGTTCAAATGTTCAAGTCGCCTATATATATATTGTGATGGGTGATATTTTGTTGAAGGTGTGGCGCAAACCGAAGATTGATGAGGGAGACCCGCCGGCGTTTTTATTAAATTGGCGAAAACGAGTCGTGTTCTAGTTGAATTCGGAACTGGTATGGTGAATATTAGTTAATTTATTGCAATAGCTATTCTTTTTTTTGGATTTGTGTCATACATGTTTATCATAACAAGGGTTATTTTACGCCAAAACACAACTCCTCAAGGATTAAGTTATCTTTGGATAAAACATAGAGGATCGAATGATAAAGAGAGAATGTGGTTATTTCCTTCTGGAGCTGTCCTAGAATGAAACCAGATGAAGTAGACCAAACAAAGTGTCATACTCTTAACGAGATCCATACGGCCCTGATGAATACAATTAGTGATGGAGTTGCAATCATCAAAGATGGTAAGATAATCAATGCTAATCCTGCGTTGATGAAAATTCTTGGAAACGATGTTGAAGGGCGGAATATTTCTAATATTATCTCACCAGTTGAAACATTTGAAACAAAGTTTCTTCCAGATGTTTCAGACTCTCAATTTCAGATAGTCTCTTTAAGACGGCGTTCGGGCGAATCCCTGCTGGTAGAATATACGTCGGAGTCAATTACGTATGATGGAGAGCCAGCCGAACTCTATGTATTCAGGGATTTGACTCCTCAATTTGAGATGGCTCGTGCGGCTGAGAAGTGCGAGCTCCGATATACTGAGATCTTCACCAAGTCGCCTATTGCATTCATTACAATTAGTCCGCGGGGGATCATTCAGGATATTAATAGGGCCGCAGCAGAACTGTTAGGCTATACACCTGAACAGCTTTTGAAGCGACCAGGTACTGCTCTATTCGGGAGGGACGAACGAAGCAAACGTGCAGGCTCCGACCTCATCACTGCAGCCATTAGCGGTAAGAATGTGACTGATGTCGAAGTCGAGTTTGTCAAGGTAGATGGAACAACAACATGGGTGAGTGTTACTTCATACCCTATTATCGTGGATGGCCGTATTGATTCAGTAATGTTGATGGCGATAGATATCAATCGTCGTCGGTTAGCAGAGATCCGTGAGACTGCTGAACGGAACAGAGCGAATCTCTATCTTGAGGTGATGACTCACGACCTGAACAACATCAATCAGGAGCTTGTCTTTGCTCTTGGTTTGCTCACCGAGTCACTTGACATTCCGGAAACCATACAGTCGCTTATTGATCAGACAATATGGAACATCCGTCGCTCTGCAAGAATGATCCGGAATATGCGAAGCCTGTTGCGGTTACAGACCGAGCCTCCTACAACAGAACGCACCGAACTAAAAGATGTCTTCTCCACGGCAGTCACTTCAGTCCAAGAAGACCTCTCGTGGAAGAGTATTCATATCAATTACGACCCCGACGAACTGTCAATATCAGTTGCTGGTAACGAGTATGTGCAAGATGTTTTCTTTAACATCATACACAATGCAGCCTTTTATGATCCGTCACAGGATGTTTCCATTGATGTGTCTGTAAAAGATGATGCTGTGGCTCATCGTGTAAAGGTGATCATAGAGGATAACGGTCCGGGGATTCCTGATCCTCTAAAAGAGGCTGTATTTAGAAGAACCGAAGAGAATGCCCGCAAAAAAGCTGGCAGGGGTCTTGGACTTACACTCATCAATGCGATCATGCAGAGTATTGGGGGAACTGTCTGGGTAGAGGACCGCATCAAAAATGGTGAGGTATGCGGTACCCGTGTGAACTTGGAATTCGAGGCGTGGACAGAGGCTGTAGAACTGCCATGTGGTCGCAAGACTTGTATCACGTTCTACAAGTCGGATCATTGTCTCTTCTGCGAACCCTCAAAGGAGGTTCTCCTCCAGTCCATGCAGGCCTTGGGCATAGCAATGAAGCATCTGGAAATAATTAATGTTGATGATCCGACTGCGGAGGTCCACGATATCGACATTTCGATGCTACCTGTTGTGCGTATTTGTGATACTGAACTGTATGGTTTCTTCGAAGGCGATGCCGTACAGGGTGCCCTGCTCAATTTGATGCTGAAACCATGTTTTCCAGATACATGATTCTCTTGAAACTTGGTCGCTCCGGAGTTCTGGGTCGCAAACGGTACCTCACCTGTTTATCCACAATTTCCTTTTAAATGGCCAATTAGATGGGATTATGAGGTTCGTTACCATGGGAATAATCGACCACGTTGCTAACCTACTTGATCAAATAGACATCAAATACACTCGAGATGAAAGTGGGCTTTTGATGAGATGGAAGACAGATCACTTTGAAGATCTCAAAGTCAAGATCATTGCCAATAATGATGAGAGCTGGCTCTATATTGTTGCTCCCTTTTCAAACTTTTATCAGGTTGATGAGGATAAGCGAAACAAACTCGCATACGATATGCTCCGAGAATCATGGAAAGCAAATGGTGTCAAGTTCGCTATCGATGACGATGATGATATGATAGTTATTGCAGAGACCAATGATACCGATCTGACCCCCCAGGAGATTCGCACGCTAGTGAGTCATGTGGTTCATGCTTGCGACAAGCTCTGGGAGATTTATCCATCATAAGTTAAGGCTCTTTTTTTTCACCGGTAGCGCCGCAAGCTCTACCGGCCATCTTTCTCTTTATGCGACACTTTGATAAGCCAGTTTCTTGTTTCTCCTCTTGATGCCCTATGAGCGGAACTGCGCTTAGAGTCCCTGTGGCTCCGGAAGAGCGAGAGAAATTGGTGTTGATCATTTTTCCGAAGCGAGTCGGGTTTCTCTTCTACTACGTCTTTGGTGCAGTATTGATACTCATTGGATTTCTCTATAACGTGGCGACTGCTGGTGGCTGGATCTTCTATAATGAGTTGTCATGGATCATAGGCCTATGTACGATTTTTGTGGGCGCCGTCATAATGGCCGCAGTTGAAACTCGTCGGAGATTTATTCTATATATCATTACAACGTGGAATGTGCGAATCCGGAGAGGGATAATCAAGCGGCACACAACACGAGTGTTTTATGATGATATCGAATACATGGAGACGACGGCAAGTCCGGAGGAGAAAATTGCAGGGATGGGCAACCTGTTCATCTACTCACGGAAGGTCTCAACTGGAGAGCCAGCACTGGTCTTTAGAGATATCTATAACCCTGAAGGGATACGCGAAATTATCCAGCGGTTCGTAGATACGTTATCCGATCCGGTCCCCTGGTCTCATATCGAGCATTGAATTTACATCTCTCTTTCCAAATAAGTAAAAACACAAGATTTGTTTAGGTTCATGTATTACTAATTAGCAGAGAGATGAGAGAAAATGTGGGAACGAACGGTGATACGGTATGAAATGACGTCAGGAGAGATGCTCGAATCGATAATTACCCGAAGAGTTCCGGAATTGGACCTCTCACACAGGGATATCTCCAACATCGATCTTGCCCCGCTCTGTGACATTAAAGGTCTTGTCGCAATCGACTTGTCTAATAATGAGATACAAACGATCGACCTTAGCCCTCTCAGCAAATGTCTCTCTCTCAAAGTCATCAATCTCTCTCATAATGCCTTGAAGGAGGTCTCGCTGACCCCTCTTGTACATCTTCATCATTTAGAGACCATAGACCTCTCCCATAATGATCTGACTCACCTCGAATTGAGCCCGTTCAAGGAGCATTCGAACCTGCGAAGATTCTATGTGAGCCATAATCAATTGCGATCGATAGACCTCGAAGCGTTCACTGGGTGTGAGAACTTTCAATTCCTCATCATGACAAATAACAACCTAACACAATTGGCTCTAAAACCACTCGTATATTGTCCTCAGATGAAGTATCTGATGGTCTCCGGCAATCCCCTCTCCGAACTTGATATATCTCCACTATTCCATCTGTACGATCTGGAGGTCTTTACAGTCGATGACTCAACTCAATTAGTGGCGAATGCGAGGCTCAAGAGCGCAGGTACGATCCCACTGTCCTTAGTTGACAAGATTCATAGAGTCAAATGGATCGAGTCATAGGCCTACGGCGGTGGTGGAGGAACATAGTCGGGCTTCTTCTCTTCGCGAATTCCCAAGGCGATCTTCAAGATGTTCCCATCCTGAAACCCAAGAATATAGGCGACCTCATTTAGTGCTTTTTTTGCCTCAATTCCTACTACTTGGTCGCGTCCCATTTCTATGATCTCCTTGACTATCGTCTTGATCTCAGAGATGCCCCGCTCGGCTTTCCGTCGCATATCCGGATCGTTCTCCTGAAGTCCTGCTTCGATCAAGAGTCGTACCGCTGCTCGAACACGTGGTAGATAGTTCTCAAGTGCCATATCCAATCCTCCTGTGAGGCATGACGAATTTGCAGAAAAACATTATCACCCCTCATTATGTACCTCTAATGTTCAAGACCGTGTCTTACCTGCACAATACTAGCCCTCATCTCTTGGTTGTTAAGATATTATGCGGTGGTCTACTTAATGACTGGTTCAGAAGAAATAGCCGCCAGAATGACACTCAAGCTTGCAGGAGAGCTCCAACAGATTAGAGATGTCTGGGTCAGACGACTTGAGAATTACTTTACTCAGCTTGAGTCTCTTGTTGAAGGGCAATGGTTGGATACATCCGACTTGAAGGGACTCATTCGCGAGTCACAATCCGCAGCACGTGAAGCATTAGATGGTCTTGGTGGCGACCTTAGTGCAGTACTAGTTCATGAATCGGGAGGATTATTCGCTCGTTTCGAGAGCGAACGGCAATCGCTGTCCGACGAGATCAATACACTGCGTAGCGAGCTGGCACAGGTCCTCTCGGGTAATGAGAATGCCATTCGTATTGAGAATCAGACACTGCGTGCGGCCCTCTTCAAGATACCCGAGTTTAAGCTTCTTAAGATTATCAAAGAGAGCGGGCGTGCTTCTTACAAGGCATTGAGCAAGAGTTATGGCGGAAAAGCAACCGCAGTCAGAAAACTTGTGAAGTCCTTGGAAAAGATGGGGTATGTGGCCATAGACAAAAAGTCCCGGCCACACACTGTTGTCTTTCTCTCGGCTCCATGGTATTCAGGTACTAACGATGAGCCGCTTGCTCAGACGCTTGATCTTACGAGTCTACAAGAATCTCAAGTTGAACATCCTTAGCACCAAGCGATCTTGCCAATTTGTGGACTATAGGCGACAGTCTGCTAAGTAGGATCTCATTTAGCAGAATAGCGGGCATGACAAATGCCATCATCAATAATGGCAGCCCCACCGTCCAAAAGATACTGGTGAACACTGACAGGTTGGTCATGTCAATTCCTAAGATCACGAATGGCCTGTAAAAGTGCATGAAGAATGCCGATATTGGATACCCTAGTAGTGAGAAGCCTCCCAAAAAGTTTGAGACCCATCGGCCCACACCCATCGTATCGGGGCATCGTCGTATCTCGAGTTCTGAGGGTTTGAGGTTATAGACGATTCCGGAGTCATTTAACAGCCAAGTTGGGGTGTAGAGAAACAATGCAACGTTGAGCACGACAAGTGATCCGAGAATAGTATAGAACGGTGCAAAGAGAGGTAAAATCGGTTGAGGAATCGATGCTGGCTCATGGATGATAAAATCGGGGATAAGGTTCAGGATCGTCTGCCCAAATGTCAGTGCGAATAGTGCTGGGCTCGCCGCCCTGTAGAGGATCTTCTTGGTCGTGAATCTTTTTCCGGTCTCGATGATTCCTAGATGGTATGCTCCGATCTTGACAAACTTGTTCCCGATGAGATATGCAAAAGTGACGGGAATTGAGAAGACCAGAAAGATAATTAGTGTCAGCGGAATAATTATTCGAAGTAAGAGTACTGCATCATTTGAAGCCGCTCCTGGTAAGAGAGGCATAGGATCATAGGACAGCAGTACTCCGTGAATTATATCTGTCAAGAGCATAGTCAGATAATACGTTACTAGTATTCCAACTACACAAAAGACAAGTGGTACGATAAATCGGCTTTTTTCCATGTTGTCACCTCGTATGGCAAGTTGGTTCTAGTAAAACATACCACAATATTAATAGAGGGTTGTGCAAAAACACGGCACACCCGCAGGTGAAACATGAAATGGACACGATCAAAGGTGTGATCATTGGTGTCGTCCTTGTTATTGCCTTAACAGGGATTGTCATCGGTGCTTCAATGGCCTCTTATAACAGTGGAGGCGGTTCCAACACTCATACTACCGTCGCATCTTTAGCTCCTGATGTTGATCTGATCGATCAGAAGCGTCAAGTGCCAAGCACGTGGGAATTTGACATGTCCGATGGGAGCACGATGAAGATAGATGACTATAGCGGATACTATCTCATTGTCGATCTTATGGGTACGAGCTGTCCTGCCTGCGAGAGTGAAAATTCCGAATTACAAGACATCTACGATAACCACAACGATACTATCAAGATCGTGAGCCTTTGTGTTGACCTGAGCGCCACAACAGACGCAATGGCGACATACAAGTCGGATCATAGTCTTCCATGGGCACACGGTGTAGATGATGGCTACTTTACGCAGTATTTCCATCTGCGGTACACTCCAACTCTGGTCATCATAGACCCTAATGGATACATTCGAATGTACCATGAAGGCATATGGACATCATCAGATATCGTTGAATCGATTGCATTAATGAAGTAACCAGGTGATTGAAGTGCAGGGCGTCGCAGAGATACTCTTCCAACTCGGGGCAAGTTTCGGAGTTGGATTTTACACAGCCATCTCGCCGTGTCTCTTTCCTCTGCTACCGCTCATGCTTCTGAGAACACTGCAATCGGAAAACTCACGACGCAGAAGCGTCGCTATCACGATGACTCTGGTGTTGGGGATTCTGAGCTCGCTGGGGGTATTTGCTATTATCTCCGGCCTGATCGGGATCTTTCTGCTCCAGAATCATAACTTACTCCAAGCGGGGCTCGGAACACTCCTAATCTTTTTGGGATTTGTGACCATGTCTGAGCGCCTGAGAAATACACTCCACCTTTCAACTCTGAGTCTGACCAACCCACCTGAAACTCCTACCAGCCTGCTGAACGTCTATTTGATCGGACTCGGTTATTCCCTTCTCGCAGCGCCCTGCTCCGGCCCCGCACTTTTAGGAGCATTCGTTCTCTTCGGTTCAAGTGGCAATGTCATGATCCTCATTCTGATGTTTATTGCGGTTTCTGTGGGTGTGACTATCCCCTATCTCGTACTAGGTCTGGCAAGCGGTGAGGCGCGTGACAAGATCACCACGAGTCTAACACATTCGGCACACAAGGTAGAGATCATCGTGGGTGTCCTTCTCATTATCATAGGCATTATTCTTGCCCTGCCTTACTTTGGGATATTCCTTCCAATTTAGATGAAGACGGTGTGCCAGTGCTGGCTCGGGAAAAAATGTTTTGTCTAAATTTATGTGAGTCAAGTTACCTTAGAACATAATCTTAAATCCGTTCTAGTGAAATGTATAAGTGTGGCAATTATATGAAAGAAGTGACAATCAAGGATGTTGATATTTATTCTATTTTGCGCTTTTTTCTCATGAACTATTCGAACTTGTCTAAGGAGAAGTGGCGATGTGGCAATCAATTACATGCGATATTCGTCCATATTAATAACTATGTTTCATGTTCTTATAGTCCACAGACCTTTGTCATTTATGTAGAATATGATCTGGAACGCAATATCGGACGGATTAAGATTCAATCGTCAGGCCGGAGACAAGGACGAATTATGAGGTGGAAATGTGGTACGGCTGATAGTGCAGAAGAAATCATATATAAAAAATTAGTCAAAGCGGTCCACAGGTTGCACGGGGAGATCACTCTTACGAATTAGTGCGATTCGAACTTGTTCCTACGGCGATCATTCGCACGATTCTCATGTTATGAAACAGTTATAATGAGCCATGTATGATAACTTCTAGATTGGAGTTAAAAGAATGGCCGGTTCGAGAAAAAGTGCGATGCTGTTTCTCACTTCTGCGATATTATTGTTCATTCAGAGTGGGATCAGTGCATTTGGTTTTGAAAACGGAATCGGTGCGATGGCTGCGGGAGCCCTTGCATTTACAATGATCGTGGCAATGTGGTTTGCAACCAAGGGCCGTTTTGCAGCGGTGATGGACTATTCCTATACTGACTCACCAAACTATGATGGCACATATACGCGGACTTCTACTTACCGGGACACAGGGGAACGCATTCAGATGACCCCTTGCTGTGGGATTGGTGGTGGCATAGTCATTATTGCAATTGCGATACTGTTTGCTGGTGAATTAGCAAGTGATATGACCATCTTTCTAAGTCCGGCGTTCCTTGCAGGGATCCTTGCATTCATTGCAGGAATCATTTTTGTTATCGAATACAAAGGGTCATGGACTGCGCATACCTAATGCACAGGTCTCTCGGTTTACATGTGACGTTCCCAACAGATCACACAAAATTATATCAAAGAAATAAATCAGATTCGGGGTCTCGCAGAATATCCTTCAGAGACGAATCAGTAGAGACCTCATAGTCTATTCCTCGGACTAGCACTACCGGAATTTGTTCGTTCGCCTGACCCATAAGGAGTTCCGCAGCAGCAGCAATCTCATCAGCCACACATACTAATGATGACTTTAAGGTTCGGCCGTAGAGATCCGTCATCCCGGCATTCTTGGTGAACGGGCGCATACCGTAGAGCCCGATACAGGTGTTTACGGCATGTCTGCGCCAGGGTCGCCCCTGTGTATCCGAGATCAGTACAGGCACATGAATTCCAAAGGTCTCGTGAATGGACTCACTGATCTTTCTTGCTGATGCATCAGGGTCTCGCGGAAGAGCGATCACATGACCGGGAGGCGCATTACTTGAATCCACTCCGGACATGTCAGTGATGATCCCACTCTTTGTGCGAGTGATGAGTACGGGTCGCTCCCTGATGATCTCCACAGCCTCCAGAAGGGCAACTTCGACGAGTCGTTCATCCCTTTCAATTGCATGTGCTATTCGCCGTGCTTTGTCTGAGACCTTGACCTCATCAAGAGCATACATGGCTCCCTCGGCCAATGAGACGATCTTGTGAGTCACCACAAGAATATCTCCAGCCTTTGGTCTGATGGACTCTTGAAGTGCGGAAGATATGATCCGAGGGAGATTATCCCCTTCTGCAATGGGCGGTATCCCTTTGATAGGAATCAGCGAATAGGTCTCGCTTGTCACTTTATGTTGCCTCATGAGGATGCTTCTGTCTTACTAGTCAGGCATGGTTTCAGATGAATCATCTTGTTCAAGTTCGCGGATCTGCATCTCTTCGATACTCTGGCCTTCGCCGAGACCGGCCTGCAATGCGAGATCCTCGGGGATCGCACGAAAGAGAATGAGACCTCCAATGATGTTGATGGTTGCTTGTAGAATGTTCCATGGAATCAGAATGATCCCAATGTGGACAGCGAGATCAACAGGCAGTCCATATGCGACCGGAAGCAGAAGTGCGTTCACGCCCAGCATGCCTATCGCTCGAAAGACCGCCCCCACGATGAGACCTGAAACTATGCGGACTCTCTCTGACCGAAATCGATTCGGAATGATTGCTCGACCTAAAAAGAATCCTAGAACAGTGAGTGCTTCAGCCGTGACTTTGAATGTCGCCCCGATCGGGTTCCGATACCCAATAGCAATTCCCATGATTCCGATTGAGACGAATGAATAGACGAGACCCAGACCATAGAGCACAAAGATGATGGGGATACCAGTCCAATCAATTGTGAAGCTGGGCACCTCTGGAACAAGTTTGAGATCGGTGATGCCCACTATCGGAAATATCTCGAGAGCCGCGACCATTGCAGAAAAGACGGATAGTAGGGCTATGCTTTTCGAATCATGGCGTACATGAATTCGTCTTATGATAGGCATGGCAGTTTGGTTGCCGTTCCGCTCTAAAAAGATGACGCCCATGGGTCAGGGGGATAATGTGAGGGAAACGTCCCTGTAGGAAACCTTTTCACCGACTGATGTATTGAACATGGAAATTGAAATGGTGATTGATAATGTTTCTATCAAGGTCAGAGACTTATCCCCTCGATCAGATGATTGATGTTGCATCTGGAAGAACGAGGGCTGACCTCGTTCTAAAAAACGCCTCAGTTGTAAATGTATTCACGGGCGAGATTGACGAGGGAGATGTTGCAATATATGGTAATTATGTAGCAGGTGTTGGAAAGTATGAGGGCAATGAAGTTATCGACTTGAAGGGCAAGTTTGTTGTTCCTTCATTTATTGACGGTCATGTACATGTTGAATCATCAATGGTGATGCCCATTCAATATGCTCGTGCAGTTGTACCGCACGGTACAGGAGCTGTCGTTGCTGATCCACATGAGATCGCAAACGTTCTCGGGATTGAAGGAATCCTCTACATGAGTAAGAGCATGCGCGGTGGGCCACTGGAGTTCTATATCATGGTCCCATCATGTGTCCCGTCAACCGATCTCGAGACCAATGGCGTAGCTCTTGATTTTCTGGACATCAAGCCGTTACTCACAGAACACTATGTCTTGGGACTTGCAGAGGCTATGAACTATCCTGGAGTCATATATCGAGACCCCGTCATCTTGGACAAGATCGCTCTTGCACTGCATATGGAGAAGCGAATTGACGGTCATGCCCCAGGTATTGATGGTTACGATCTTAATGCCTATGCTGCCGCACGGATCTCATCAGAGCACGAATGCACCACCTTTGAGGAGGCCAAGCGCAAGCTCGCTGTTGGAATGCATATTCATATCCGTGAGGGATCGACTGCGAAGAATCTTCGCGCACTTGCTAAGATCATAACCCCTGACACGGCAATGTTCTGTAGTTTTGTGACCGATGACCGTAACACGCTGGACCTGATCGCAAAGGGGCACATTGATTCAATGATACGCGACGCCATTGCTCTTGGAATCGATCCCATTCTTGCTATCAAGGTGGCGACCATCTCTACAGCGAATCACTATGGGCTTCAATATATTGGGGCTGTTGCTCCGGGATACCATGCGGATCTTACCGTTCTTGGTTCACTAGAGAAGGTCGATGTGAAGATGGTCTTCAAGCAGGGAACCCTGGTTGCAAAGGACGGTGAGATGGTTCGTGAGTTTGGATCTCAGGAAGCCCCCCGCCTCAGACGTTCTGTTAACATTCACTGGCTCGAACCCGAAGACTTCCAAGTCAAAGCACGCGGTGACCACATGAACGTGATTGGCATGATTCCGCATCAATTGATCACTGACCGACTGATCGAGGAGACCCGAGTTGTTGATGGCCTCGCAGTCCCCGATATCGATAGGGATTTGGCAAAGATCGCCGTCATTGAACGTCATAATGCCACCGCACCACGCGCGATCGGGTTTGTGAAAGGTACGGGGATAAAGGAGGGAGCAATGGTCTCATCGATCGCGCACGACAGTCACAATATTGTGGCAATTGCCACGAACGACCATGACCTGATCGAGGCTGCGATCCAGATCGTACGAATGCAGGGCGGGATTGCGATCGTCCGTGATGGCCAAGTTCTTGCATCTCTGCCGCTCCCAATTGCCGGGTTGATGTCTGACCGCCCTATTGAAGAGGTGAGCGAGAAGATCAAAGCACTAAAAGAGGCAGCACACAAGATCGGTACCACTCTTGACGATCCCTTCATGGCAATGGCATTCATGTCGCTTCCAGTGATTCCGAAATTGAAGATCACAGACCGTGGCCTAGTCGATGTTGAACGGTTCAGGCTCATTGATCTGTTTGATGTCTCTGAGTGAGGCGATGCGGAGCAGCTCCACACCTCTTGCGGATCACGCGGATGTGACGAGCTGCTCACTCTTTCTCTTTTTTATCTCTTCTTCAGCGAACTTGAACTGTTTGTATTTCTTGTAGCCCACTTTGATGGCCATGATAGATCCTGCAAGGACTAGAATCATCGCAGTGAGAAAGCCTCCAAGAAATATGGCGATCAGAGTAGTATTTGTGAAGGAGAGAAGATTGAAGAATAGACCTCTGAATACCAAGTATGCGACTTCTACGAACAGCAGTACAAGCAGGATTATTCCTGAACTCAGTTGTCGTTCGTGAATGTACACTTGTAATGCGACTTGCATTATTATTGCGGAGAGAAGGTTCCCAATGATGCTGAGGATGATCATCAGGTCTCCGGGGAAGAAATAGTATGGAATGTTACCAGCTTGGCCCCATGGAGTGAAATACTGGATATAGAATAGTGATAGGATGAACATGAGCTCTAGGAGCATAAAGATGATCCCTCCCAGACCTGTCACCCTGAGAATCACATTGTCAATATGATCCGCCCAGTCCATATTGGTGAGCCGCTGATATTCTTCGTCTAATGGTCGTGCCCATTCGCTGGCCTTCACGCATGCAGGTTTTCTGCAATTGACTATGGTGAGCAATTTGCCACCGTAATCTCCCACTCGACGTTCCATGCACTCTTCGCAAATGAGATCGCCACAGACATGGCAAACGCCCTTTGCAAGCCTGCCCGGGTGATTCACACAATCACGACTCTGGCTCGGGCCCAAGACTGGACTGCCACAATACTCGCAGCGATTCACTTTGTCTTCATATTGGATGGTGACCTGTCCTCCACAGACCGGACACATGATCGTTCGTGGATGAGTCCCTGCCTCTGTCATGATCATGTCCTCCTTACATAGTTGTCATACTGGTTAAAGAGACCATCCTCACGTATCCGCAGTGCGGGATTTTCCGGTCTTGATTTCGCACGTGCCTCCCACGAGCGGTGTCCTGTTCTCATAGGTGTAGCAGGAGCACGAACAGGCTTGCGGATTGCGATGCCACGCTCACGTGCCTCGGCAAGACTTACAAAGTCCGTATGCCGTATGATCCGAACCGCCTGAATGGTCACGCTAATGAGACCTGCATAGAACAAGAGCGGAATGATGACGATCCCTGCAAGAAGCATAAGAACGGCTACTGCTACGGGAATTGCAACTATGATAAGTATGAGAATTAATAGGGCCGATGCCGCATCATCATTTCCGCCGCCCCTTGATGAACCCTTTGCCATGCTCGCTGCTATGCGAAAGCCGAATTCCAATACGTATCTCATGGACTTTGCATAGCCCTCTAAGAACCTCTTGTAGATCGAACCGATCTTACTGAATCTGCCGCCTGCTTGCGTGAAGAGTTCATCTATTGGGATCACGAGAGACGCGGTTGTGACAGCAGGTCGATAACGCCCGTTGAAACAGGTCTCACAGAGAAAGATTGTGGACCCTTTCCATCGATCATCCACAGGTGGCTCTTGGGCGGTCAAGCACCTGCGACAAAACGGTTTACCACATACTGCGCAGGTTGTAGCTGCAAGATACTCGGGATGGTTCGTGCAAGGCACAAAGACACTACTTACGCCAAGCGTGACTCCACAGTATTGGCATTTGACAGTATTATCAGGCCCAATTTCTGAAATGGGAGTTGCACCACCACAGTTCGAACAGAGAATTGCCATTCCCTCTTTGGTCTTCATCGTTCGAACTTCTAAGACACGTTTTTCATCCTCTGGCGACAGTGGCTGTCCATCAGGGCCTAGAATTCTTGGCTCAAGCGGAGATGGTAAGATTCCCCGTTCGATCATTAACGCCTTGCGCTTGTCGCGTACGATCTTGACACCTGGCGGTGGTACTACTTTGTTCCAGCGAATTATGAGATAGAGCGCAAATGTGAGTTCAATGAGAAGGATCCCCAACGCAAGATTGCCCACAAAGATATCGAGCGTGTACCCAAAGAACGGGAACGTCCAGTGATACCCGATTCCTCTCCAGTAGAGAAAATAGCCACTCAGTATCACTGCCATTAGGCTGTATAGTATCTGAGCAATGACCGCGTTTCGTCGGAGATCGTCCACATAGTTTCCAATGACTAATCCAGGGACTGCGATTCCAAAGAACAACAAGAGAACATATGCTAGACCCAAGTCTGCTAGCTGTGGAAGCCCGTTGATATATGCTGCCAAAAGTCCGATGCTTGCAAAAAGACCCAATAATCCAAAGAGCATCTGTGTGAGTCCGATGAATCTTAAGCCTCGTGGACGATCAAGGATTGTATCGATCTTACCATCCGTCTCCAAATTTCTCCACTCTTAAGTACGACGTAACCTGATTGTGTCCTGTATGACCACGTTTGCTATTTTACTTTTATGTATTGTAAACATCCATCTCTGTATAAATCGCATACTCGTGATTCAAATAATTATAACTTTTGAGACTCGGTATTCGGTTCACGACCAACGGCCTTATATTGGTTAAGCGATGAGTCACGATTAGCATCTAGAATAATGAGGTAACGAGCCCTTTGAATCAGTCTAGTGACGATTCCCGAACTGACGCCCATCATATCGGATGGGTGGCAAATATTATGCGAGCCCTTGAGCTTACTCATGGAGTCGAGATCGCCCGGCGCTATTTGGCCATGAATGCCTTTGACGGTGCTTTGACCATGCTTGGCCTTATTATGGGTGGGCTCTTGACTATCAATGCTTCTAATCCCACACCGGGATTCAATGCTATTCTTTTGGCAGCGGCAGGGACCAGTATTGCCATGGCAGTCTCAGGACTCAGCGGATCGTATCTTGCTGAGACCGCTGAACGCGAGCGTGAGGTTGAAGAGATCGGCAAAGCGATGTTAACAGACATGAGCCACTCGATGTACGCAAAGGCATCCCGGACGACTTCGATCGTCGTCGCACTTGTAGATGGTCTCTCCCCGGCCGTCGCAGCAATGATCATCATTCTCCCGTTATTCTTTGTGCCCATGGGAATCTTAGAATGGCAGATGTCCTTTTACATCGCAATAATAATCTCTATGCTCTTGCTCTTTGTGTTAGGTCTCTTTCTGGGATCCGTATCGAAAAAGAGTATTTGGGGCTATGGTGCCAAGACTCTCTTTGCAGGAATCCTCACAGCCATACTACTATTCCTCGTGTCATTTCTGACCAATGCTGGATAATTAAACCAAATAATTTGCGAGGATCTGCTGTTCATCGCATCACAGAGAACTATAAGTTCAAATCCAGAATGGATATTGTAGTATGTGGGGGTAATGCGAACATGCGAACCGTGTCACTTTCTGATATAGATATAAATAAAGTAACAAGTTTTTGTTCATCACACTATGGTAGAATAATTCGAAAAAACTGGCGTTTTGGCTCAAATATCGTTTCACTCTTTGTGAGCGACGAATATGTGCTGCGTACTAATAGCAATCAGACTATTGTCATTGTCGTAGAGTATGATCTTGAGCGCAATACGGGACTTGTCACGATTTCTGCGAGTGGGGGGAAGAAAGGCCTTCTAGGACTTGACTGGGGATCAGAACGCGCGGCGGAAAAGACCGCCGAGAAAAGAATCCGCGAGCTCATCGGTTCGTAACAAGGTCGTCGTTACCCCCGCAGTTATCCCCGTAAGGGGGGACGTTAAGAGTGGAATCGATATCCTATAAGACACAGATGTTTTGATATTGATAATGCGTGTATTTTATCATACACTCATGTATTGGTATAGACGCAGGAAATGATGATAAGTCACGAACCCCAAGTTCACCTGCTGCGGAGGTGTTTCTCTGACAATAGAACGGTTTGAAGTTGACTCGCATGCAAAACTTGTATCGACCGGAGAAACGATCGATTCCTTAGATACCAGTAAAGTCCTTGTCTTCATTGATCATGAGAACAAGATCATCTATTTGTGGCGTGGTCAAAAAGCCGATGTTGTGAAAAAACTTGTTGGCACACGAGTTGCTGCAAAACTGAGTCATACTTATCCGGACTATCGTATTCGACCAATTGCTGAGGGTACAGAACCTGCCGCATTCAAGGCTTTGTTTGATGCCCCTTAAAGCAGTGCATATTTTCAAATATTAAATCGCGTGATCGGTTTTGTATTGAGAAATACAGTCTTGTTCAACCATTCAATCATTGATGAGTGAACACAAGATATCCAGCGAACATTAATAGTAGGAAACTACTTCACATAGATTTAGGAATATGACCCAGTATATCGGTGATATTTATGGTTAATCCGGCGGATACGCCCAACATTTTCATCGACCGAGAACTCCGGAGGATAGAGCTCACCTTGGAGAGTGGTCGTTATGTCTATCCGCTGAACGTGATTCCCGACGTGGTCTTTCAATCGCATCTTAGAATCCCCGAACTTGTTAAAGACCCTGAAACTACTCTGTATAAACTGTATCTGACATCAGTCGTTAGCACAATCATCTGTTCATTAAATCCAATTCTCCCGTTTCCGATTAATTGTGCACCCAAGCTTGTCTTTTTGACCTTAAAAGACGAGATAATCGAAAAGAAAATTGATGACATTGAAGGCAAATTGCTCTCATTTCAGGGTCGCCCTTTTGATGACACCATAGTTGAACGTTTTGAATTCTTTCGTGATCTACATCTTGATGAATCTTCAATAGATCGTAATAGACTGGGCGCAATTGAAATCTATGGCGATAAGACCTATCTGAACTTGCTCAGAGAACCAAGGGTGTCATTAGTGACCAAGTGGAGTGAGCCTGGGGACTCGCCTCGTTCCCGGCAAGTGAATTGCATCACTGAGATAGTGCCACGAGGAACCCTGTTCTATAGATATATGTTGGCTATTAGAATACTCTTTTCGAGATGCTATCTTGATCTCCTTGGTCGAAAATATGCATGTGCCTACAAATTTTGGATCTGCGAAAGTCTCACTAAAGATCTTACAGACCCTGAAGGTTTTTTTATGCCGCGTTGAGTCTTTGATTCTGTGGTGAGTCAATTACGCTTATTTTGTGGTCAAGACATCGCATCTGTGAGCAATCTTATCTGTTCGATTCTTGATCGCGTGGCAACATCAGGATTGCATGGGATACTCCTAGAGATTCATACCTTCTTAATTTGTCAACAACATCGTCAACAGTTCCCCACAACGATGATTCTACTCTCTTGCGATAGTCCTCAATAGGAATTGCACGTTGTCTTGCGCCCTCAATTATCTGTTGTTCCATCTCCGTCCGCGTCTGAAATATTCTTGTCCAAAATCCAACAGATCGTTTCACATCTTGTGGTCTTCGTCCATACTTTTTGATGAGCGTATCAAGCTCGCTGAAGATGTGTTTACAGTCCTCAATTGAGAAACTCCACGCAACATTCAGTCCGTCGCCCCATTGAGCGGCAATGCTGAGCATCCAAGACCGCGCTCTCATGGTTCCAACCCAGATAGTCGGATGCGGTCTCTGAACAGGCTTTGGTAACGAGATCAAATTCTCTACGGAGTAGTGCTTTCCATGGAATGAAAATCGTTTGTTCGTCCACGTTCCACAAATGATCTGTATCGCTTCTGCCAGTTGTTCGATCCGGACCTTTGCCGAGGGGAATCTATAACCATAGGCCTTGTATTCGAGCTCGTTCCAGCCTGCGCCGATCCCAAATTCGAGACGACCATTCGAGAGCACGTCAAGGGTCCCGGACGGTCGCTCCCATCTTGGCATGAAGCGCTGGTTGTCTATATGAATTGCAAAAGACAAGACCACCTACGCGGATGTCTTCAACCTCACGGACCAATGCCGACATCATTAGCCAAGGATCGAGAAGTATCTTGTCAGTAGCTGTCTCGTTTAGTATGAAATGATCCGAGAACCAGAGAGTTGTGAAACCTCCGTCACGAGCAGCCAGGGCGATAGTCTTGACATCATCAAATGAAAAACCAAACTGCGGTTCTATCTGGACACCAATGTTCAACGAGTATACCTCCCGAAGATGACTAGAGATATACTCGTTGTCTTGGATATTACTTGTGGTATCACCGTAGCAACGGCAAAACCGTCCGAGTTATTTACGTCTGAAGAGCCTTCGAAAACGTGAAGTGATCCGTTTCTTGCGTTGTATCTTGTCAGGGATTGGTACTCCATGACGCTTTGCCAAGACCATTACTGTCATTCGAGCAGCAATGTTCTGTTGAGCATAGTTCACAAGAAAGTCGTTGAGTGCTCGTTCTTTATCATCTGCAAGCCAGTCTGTTGTATCATCATCGAGCAAGGCAATACCTGCTGACTCACAGATTTTTGCCATGCGCTCTCGTCCATAGATTCCGAGACCCCGCGCAACAAGGGTTCCAATTAGTTGTTGCATAGTTTCCTCACTTACTCCCATACACCCACCTCCAGATTACGCAGGGTTTCTATGGCCTCTTTTACTTTGTCACGTGGTATGATCGATCCGTGCTGAGGACAGATCATGTCGATGTCGAGCGGGTCGATCTTACGCAGGAAATTGACCACATGTCGATGGTCCGACAGGTACGGTTGAGAAAATACCTTCATTGCTTCGAGATAATACTCGTTCGCATATAGTGACCAATCTACAGAAAAGCCTGCAAAGATGTCCGAACTAAAGAGGATCTTGTACTTCTCGTCGTACGTCACCATTGCTCCGGGGAAGTGCAGGTAAGGGGAAGTGATGAATTCAAGCACATGATCCTTCCCGATTTCTATTGTGGTACCATCTTCCACAGCAGTGACTTCTGTCTTGACATCGTAGTAAGGAATGAAGAGGGCAGTTCGTTCTGTAGTGACGATCTCGAAATTATTGACGCCCACGACTTGTTCAATGAGTGGAATTGCCGCACAGAGGTCCGGGTCCTGATGATGGACGATGACCATTGTAATGGCATCAAGTGGTACTACAGATTCTACTTTCTTTTTCACCCAGTTCCAATGTTTGTCGAGGCGCGAGCCCGGGTCGATAAGTATTACTTGGTCTTCTTCAACAATCAGATAGGGGTTGTTGGAGAAGCCCGCATCATAGTCCGGCCAGCCGACCCACCAGAGACCGGGCTTGATTTCTACAGCTTCTTCAGGATTGATTTCTGTCATTTTAGCTCGCTACATCAGAATGAATGATGGATTATTTAGGTTATGTGGACATACTCATGAGGAGAATGCGAGCAGTTCCTCCAAGAAGAACGAGATCTCGTCGAATCCGGCCATCTCTTTCTCAGAGTATTTTGAGAAAAAGTCTTCCTGAACACTGTCCGCGAGTGCTTTGATGAAATTGGTCTTCTTGTGGTCCGGTAGTCCACGGATGAACCGTCTAATTAGTTCAAGCCATGCCGTGTGTAGATCCGATACCTGTCGCGGTGTCAGACCTTCATACATCTCAAAACTATAGTTGATATCGATTTGACTATTCCATATCCTGATCTCTGACATGATTTCGGGTTTCTCTAACTGTTGCCCAGCCGCTCGTAGTGCTGCTATGATCTTTTCGGATTTGTAGAACTTAAGCGAACGTTGGATTGCCAGATCCAGTATCTCTTTTGACCAGAGAATTCGTTTCTTTTCGGGACTGAGGACCTCAACAGCTCCTTTTTCAAACAAGTAATCAAGAAGCCGATAGACTCGTGGTTGAAACTGATCAATGAGGTTCTTTACCGAAGTGCGCCCATCAAGATGCGATACGACTTCTGGAAGGAGTCTTGCCAATTCCTCAGAGTACGAGAGCAATTCTTTTTGTTCAGGTGAGTTTGTCTTAATATATTTGTAAAGATTACGAGTCGAGATCAAAATGTCAGTTGGCTCCAGAAGATTTCGAAAGACTATGTCCCCGCTGGTCCACATGTGAGTGATGACTTTTAGGACCTTATCTGAGGGGATATCACTGTTCTGTACTATTAGATTGATGTCATTCTTTCCGTTAATCAGGCTTCGCAGGTTTTCGGTCAGCCACGATGCCGCGTTTTGACTTGTAAATTCAGGTACCCAATTTTCAGATATGTTTTGAATTCCTACTTGTTCCACTATTATCTGTCGGAACTCATCAAACTGCGACAGATTGTCAACCACTCCCGAAATTGTTCGATCACTGGACTCATAATATCTTTTTTCGAACTCTGCTTGAAGCTCTCGCAAAATCTCTACAATTTCTGACGTGACCTTATCACTGAACGCGGAAAAAATAGTATATTTCCCAGTGACTAGTGTCATCAGTCGCTTTCCATAATCGACTTGAAATTCGCCTGCTTGTTGATCGACAATCTCTTTTGAGAAACTCTGAAGGGCACCAAGAAATCCTGCGACAAGTACTGGATCGATGTCTGTGAGTCGCGGGTCAAGGCGCTGATACAGAAGAGGAAGTCCAGAACCTTTCTCAATAATTAAAATGCCTCTAATTCCAACGCCTTTCATCAGAAGACCTCTATCAAGTATTCATATTTTAAAGTCTACACGACTTGCGAAAAGCAATTAAGAGAAACATACTGTGATTATTAAGATTGCTTATGTAGTACCACTCAAATTTCAATATGTGAAAAACATCCGGGATTAAAAAGGGCTGTAAGGACGATAGTTTGATAAGAGTTTATTACGGATTGACAACGGACAATGATGGATCAATCACGACTGTCTGATTTTGATGTGAGTGGGGATGCTGATGTAGATAGTGCGGGAAAAAGAAAACAGCCCGAAGGTTTTACAACATCCGATTTGATTTTTAGTGCTTTTGTAGGCAATAACGAAGACATTTTCCCTGATATTCTGAAACTGCATGTGCCTAAAGGTAGTATTATCGCAGATGTGACATATGGAAAAGGGGTATTTTGGAAAAAAGTGCCTAAGGATTGGTACAAGCTACTTCCATCCGATATTAAAACGGGTATTGATTGCAGGAAATTACCATATGAAAATAATAGTATTGATTGTGTAGTTCTTGATCCACCATATATGGAAGGTTTCTATCGACGTAGTAAAAAGCATTTGGCAGGTAATGGTTCCTACGCCACTTTTAGAGAATCGTACTCTGATGGCTCTGCTCGTAAGATCAAAACTGGACCAAAATATCATGCAGCAGTCTTGGATATGTATTTCAAGGCAGGTAGTGAAGCATATCGTGTATTACGAGAAAATGGTGTTCTTATAGTCAAATGTCAGGACGAAGTGAGTGCTAACCGACAAAACTTGACACACGTCGAGATTATTAATGAATATGAGTCAATCGGATTTTATACAAAAGATTTGTTTATTGTAGTAAGAACTAATCGTCCTGCTGTCAGCAGAATAAAAAAACAGGTACATGCGAGAAAAAATCATTCGTATTTTATCGTTTTTGTTAAAACTAAAAAAACACGAAGTACTGGTGTGTAGTATGGCTACTACGATATTTGATGAGTGGCAAGTGACACTCAGGGATATTGACGAAATAATCATAAATAATCCTAGTTTGCGGGGTTTTCTCTTTGGCTATGTTGCTGAATATAAACTTCGGGAGATTTGGTTTTCTCCAACAATCTTTCATGATGTAGGCAAACATGATAATCATGATCGCCATAAGAAAGGTGATTTGTTTTTTACCTATGACGGTGTGAATATTCTCATTGAATCAAAGTCGCTGCAAACAAGTACGGTCAGAAAACTTGAAGATGGGACTTATATCGCTAAAGCACAGGTTGATGCTAGTGATAGTCGTGAAATAACCTTACCCAGTGGGGAAAAAATAAAAACTACCTGTTTACTTGTCGGAGAATTTGATTTACTAGCAGTTAATCTTTTTCCATTCCAGAAGAAATGGGAATGGGCTTTTGCAAAAAATTCGGATTTACCTCGCACTAAATATTTCAGATATAGTGAAGACCAACGGCAATACCTTCTTGCAACTACTGTTACAGTCACATGGCCACTCCAAGATCCTTTTAGGCCAGAACCCTTCGAATTAATTAAGGAAATAGTAAAGGATCGAAAGAGATGAGGGAACTCGGCAATCTAACAGTTAACTAATCCGAAATAGTAGTAATATTTATAATATTCGTTATATTTTGCCAATAAATCTTATCAATCACATCTTGAGGTAGCGAAAGTCCATTTATGATTGTTCCACCTGAAAGAATTGTATCAGTATCAACAAAGGGCAATGGCACTTGTGTAACATCAGTCTCCATGAGCAAGCGTTCTGATAGATAGCGACCTTCGTAGTAACTAACATCATTTGTACGGGAAACGCAATCCGTACCAAAGATAATACGATCTGCATATCGGATTAGGAATTCGCGGGCGCGTTTAGTATCCCTGCCCAGTTCACGAACCATCCATCGTGCCGACCCTGTGTCTACGGATAAGGTCGGATTATCACGGAACCAACGTCCAAGATTATCAAGTCTATGGATCTCTGGCTGAGCACCAAAATGAGCAACTTGGTAACGAACTCTAGGACTGCGTTTCATGCGATTCTCGAACTGTTGTAGATGATCTTCTTTAGAGCCAAATTCTTCTGCGGGGTATTTTGTAGCGTAATATGTGTCAGGATCACTAATGTGGATGAGCACCGGAATATCAAGGTCACGAAACACGTCGAACAAAGGGTCTAGTGAAGGATCATCGACGGCGATGACCGAAGGTCTCTTCAGACGGGTCTTCCAAAAGGGGGCAAAATGCAGCTTTGCTACGGAATAACCTTCCTCTTGCATTTTCTTGGCTTCTCTGATCGCGGTATCAATCTCGCCACCCATCAGCAGCCGACCCGAGAAATATTTTGCATAGACAAACAAACGGGGATAGCGTCGCTCAATAGGTTCGATCGAATCCCCATGTACAATGAGTAATGCCTTTTTCACGCCGTACTTTTTTCCAATTCGCACCTGAAGATCAAGATGGTCAAGGTCAACTGCATGAGTATGAGCATCGAAGATTGGACCTGTGTAAGTTAATGCCGGATCTAATGAAGTCATCATTTTGACCTTCTCCACGCGAAGGAAAAAGGTTGTCTAAACGGCATTGCGTCAGTGATTGTTCTCATCACCTCTGGCGCAGTATTCATCCCAATCGTTTCCATAGGGCTTGAGCGCTCTTACGGGAGAGTGTGATTATTTTATCAGGATCTATTTTAGTGAGGTGATGGTCATGAACCACCTCTGTCCCTCGTACAAGAACATCTCGGACATCGCGATTACCAACACTATTGAGAAGATGACCAATTGCAGTATGTGCGTTAAGAGGGGTTGGCAGTCTCGATCCATCAATGACCACAATATCTGCGTCCTTTCCGACCTCAACGCTCCCAAGCCGATCTGCAACACCGTAACATCTGGCACCGTCAATTGTTGCCATCTTCAGGATTGCATCAGGCCCTATGGCACTTGGATTCCCACTTGCCAATCTATGGATGGTCAGGGCTGTTCTCATGTTCTCGAACGGGTCGAAGATCCAGCCGTCATTTCCCAGCCCGACACGAATCCCTCTCTCAAGCATTTCCAAAATTGGAGCCACTCCTACTGCGTTGAGCATGTTGCTCATGGGATTATGAACAACAGCGACATCCCTCTCTGTCATGATGTCCAACTCGTTCTCGTTGACATGGACACAATGTGCCAAGACCGTCTGTGGGCCGAGCGCTCCCAGTCGATCCAATCGTTCAATAGTACGTTCCCCGTAGCGTTCGAGATTATGATAGAGATCAACAAGTCCTTCCGAGGCGTGGATGGTGAGCGGGACATCCAGCCTGTTTGCAATGGCTGCTGCTTTTTCGATGAGACCGTCACTGACGGTGAATGAGGCATGAACACTGATCATCATGGAAACCAGATGTGACTTGATGAGATCGGATCTGGCGAACTGTAAGGCTTCTTCGAGACCTGCCTCTGCCTCCTCCGGAGAATGCCTCTCGGTCACTTCAAATGCAATGACTCCACGAATACCAAGTTCTTCCGTGGCCCGTGCGATCGCCTCAAGACTGCCCTCGATCGAGTTCGGACCGGAATAGGTATCCGCATAGAATGTAGAACCGCTTCTAAGCATCTCAGCACCGGCCGAGAGGGCACTCGCATAGGCATCGTCAACGGTCAAGGCCTCATCTACGGGCCACCAGACGCGCTGAAGAACCTGTGCAAAGTCTTGTGGAGGTTGAATGTTGAGTGTAGCTCCTCGTAACAGGATTCCATAGAGATGAGTGTGTGCAGTGATGATTCCGGGTGCCACAATGCACCTATTTGCATCAATAATGGTATCGGCGGACTGTGAAGGTTCACCCTCAGCGATCTCATCAATTTTCCCGTCCTTTATGTAGACGTAACCACGGTCGATCACACTCTGTGAAGAGTCAACAGTCACGATGGTTCCATCTCTGATCAGGGTGGTCTTGCTCATATCAACACCTCAGACTCAGTCATTGACTTCGTAGCTAATCAGTCTTCGGATTAGAGGTCCATCTCAACATAGCTGACAGTACCTCTCCCGGACTGATAGATGATCCCTTCTCGTTCGAGATCTGAGAGCGCCTTGTCAAACTCGGCATCGGCGATCCCCTCAGCCGCCAGTTCTTTGCGAAGAGCGTCAAGAGGTACATCTTTTCCGATCCCGTCTGAGAGTTTTTTGATCACCTCTACGATCATATCTTGTGTTGTCTGGTGGGTCTCACTCTTGAGAAATTTTTTGGCAAGGGTGGCTGTTGACTTGTCTTCAGACGCAGCAGCGCGAGCGCCCTTGAGAGCAGCAAGTAGCGCCGAGGCAGTAGGTGATTGTGGACTGCCTTGTTCTTTATCCGGAGTATCCTCAAAATCCTCAAGGCTCACTCCTTCTAAGCCCTCTTCGGAGACATCTTCAATATACGGGATCGTCGCATCGGCTTGGATCTCAACACCCAACCATGACGAATCAATGTCCTTATTGAGAGGTGCCGCACGGAGTAATTGTTTGCGGTATTTTTTTTGGATTCGTTTTCGTTGGGTTTCAAGATCCGAATCCGCACATAGTTCGACCCCAAGACGAAGGATCAGACGTTCAGCAGCACCCCGAACACGAGCGTGGGAGTCTGTTGCAACGTAACTGAGTACTTTCATTACCGCCGGGAACTTACTCTCCTTGAGATTAACGCTTTCAAGTAGGGCCTGTTTCACCCGCCAATCCGTATCTGCAAGAATGTCTAGTACTATCCCTGTACTGGATACGATTCCAAGCTCAGCCATACGGGTGGCCACAAGTACCCGTTCTCTCCAGTTGCCATTTTTCAAAAATATTTCCGCGTAACGGATAGTTGCACTGTCAAGAATGTCCAAGATATACGGGATGAGCTCACGCTTACGTTCCAACGACTTTCGTATCAATATAGGGATCAATCGTTTGCGTGTGGCCTCTGGAAAGAATGTCAGCCGCTGTATCGCACCGTATGACACGGTCTCAATGTGGTTCTTAATCTTATCAGTCACCCATTTTGTGCCTAATCGCCCCAGATACGCCATGATCCCGAAGACGGTGGATTGATGTTCGCGTCCCAATTTCTCCAGTGCTTCGATCCAGAGCTTGTGCTGGGTTGTAGATTGGGGGCCGCCCTCGTATCTGAATTTCTCTTCAATGACTTGTAACACCTGTTCTCGCTCAGCAGGGGTGATGTTTACAAACGATGAAAACATTAGCGTAATATAATCTCCAAAGACATTTCGAGCAGCAGTCCGAAACATGAGCCTGCGTACAGTCATATCCTCAGCCTCAAAGAGATCTACCGCCTTTGGTAAGATCCCCTTTCCATTGGGGTATGCCATCATCTTGCCTGCGGCTGAGTACATGACCTTTGCATCAGGAGAGTCAATCGAGGTCCAGATTCCTCGTAACGCACGGATATGCTTCATCTCAAGCTTGTCAATATCAATCTCTTCTGACAGCTCAGGACGCCTCCTTTTCTTTGGTCTTGGACTTTTTCGTGCTACGTCTTTTCTTCGGGGGTCTTTTCTTCGTACTCTTTTTCTTAGTGCCTTTTCTCGTGCCTTTCGTGGAGCCCTCCTTGGAACGGGTTGTCTTGCTCTTCTTTGGTCTCTTCGGGGGTGCGGCCTTATCCTTTGCGATATACTCTGTCAGAGGCACCTGAACATCAGATTCTTCAGAATGTGCCTTTGTTTCAGTTGGCTCCTCCGGTTCTTCTGCCTCGTCAATGATCTCTCCGTTCAAGGTGACCTGCGCGGTCGCTTCGGGATCAATAACATACGAGCTCTCTTCCAACTCCATATCAAGAAGGATATGCGAATGGAGTGTAAGAAGTTCTTCTGCACGAGGATCATCTTTAGCCAGTTTTGTAGCTGTAATGTCAAGTTGGCGTAGCAGCAGGCAACCGAGTAAACATTTTCGTAAGGGCTTTAGATCGTAAGCATCATCTTTGATCTCGGGACGGGCGGCCTCAAAGATCTCCAACCGCTTTCTCATGATATCAGGGACCAGGTATCTGAAACCATCATGTTCCAGTCCTGTGAGTGCAAAAAGTTCCGTCTTTCCAGCATCGATCATTTCTTTGACAAGGGTTGCACAATGGTTTCTGGCAGCCCTTCGACCTGCTTTCCATGATGAATCCTTGAGAACAATGTCGAGTAATTCACGAGTAGTGATGTTCAGAGGTACATTGAGCGAGAGCATATCCAGCGAAGCAAAAAGGCCATCGCGGAGAAGCCCGATGCACTCGGTAATCTCTTTCTCGCTGAGAGTCTTTGGTCCCTTTCGAGCAAGGTCGTTCAAGATACGATGCCATGGATACGCCTTTTTGTCGCGCCAATATCCCTTTAGAGAGTCCACTACCAGATCCATATCGCCTCGTCGGACCATGTCTGCAACCTTGAGGACGAAGGCTATTGTGGCTGGGTGTCGTACTCTCCGGGTGGGCAGAAATTTCATCCTCCACTAATACTGTGGCACATACTTCTATGTTATATTGCTTTTCTGTGGTTATATTGCCCCAGTAATTCTAGCTCTGTTAAACATTGTTGGAACAAGAAACCGCCCTTCAAAAGATTACATTGCTAAATGATTGAGCCACAATCCGTTCAATGGCCTTCGAGTCAAGAGTCAAGTTTGTCAGTGCTCCGTCAGTAGTCCGAAGAACCGGATAGGTCTCGAACAGGTTGTTGGCAAAAGGCGCGTAGCGCGACCATTAACGCGGTATCAGGTTCATCCCCGATTCCAAAAATGCTCACTGAGGCCCGTTTCTCAATGCTTACGACTTTATTCTCGTAATAGATCGAACGAAGAGTCGTGTCCGCTTTTAGAAGGTCGCTGAGTGCTGTCTGCAGGGCCGTAAAGAGCGCAGAGAAGAGCGAGGGATCCTCAAGAGTTGTGGTCTTGAAGTCATACATCAGAACCGGATATCCCGCATCGGTCATCACGAGTAACTTCTCAAACCGACGTTGAGTGAATATCAGATTTAGCGGTCTCCGAAAGGTCAGCAATATCCAGACGGTCCACCCTGCTGCAAAGAAGAAGGGACGGAACTCTCGAACGATCGGTGACGACGTGAATGCAGACATAGCCGCCCATGTCAGGAGAAATATGAGTACTATGAGAAGACTGGCTGCATCCGCCTTCGCCTTTCGATTCTTTGCGAGTCGTATCTTGGTGACGATAGGGAGTAGAAATACAATAATAAATAATACGATGAGGGGAATAACTAGAAAGTTTACTACTGGCGAGTAGGAGGCGGTAAACATTCCCGTGCTGGAATCATAGGACACAGTGAACCAGTCACGATTGATGTAGGCCATCAGGGTCGCTCCACCAAGGATCGATGCGATGTTTGCTCTTCCGGGAAGCTGATTGTATTGAAAGTAAAAGAACGAATAAAAAATGAAAATTATTCCCGAGATTAGGAAAAAGTTTGCTGCACTCCAAGATAATTCTGCTGTCTCCAAGGCAGTAGGATCAATAGTGCTTGTTATCAACCTCATGGCGGAGCTGAATGACAATAAGAGAAATGCACCAATCATATACAGATGCGAAGCGAATTCGTATCGTGAATATGTTCGATACATCAGGACTGCTCCCGAGATGAAAGTTACTTGCTCAAAAATAAATAGAATCAATTCTATCGGTGGTGGAACTGCCATGTTTTATGCCTCTTGTTGTCAAATTCGTAGAGCATTGTGGATTATGAATTTACTGGATAGACAGAGGTATGAACAGGCACGGGCAAATGCCTGTTCAAAGGTCGTAGAAGTGATCGTAGCTTAGAAGAAGGAAGGCTCTTCTTCACTGACTCCCTTGGGAGGCTTCATTTTCATGGTCTCTTCAGGTGAGAGGACCTCTACTAACTCGTATTCCGATGTACCAAGGCCTAACTTCTCAGCGTATCTGACTGCAAGGTATGGATCTTTCATGGGACCATGCAGACGGGCAAAAGGATGCATATCGACCGTTGGGTCAAGATTGGCATTTATGAATGGCGGGATCATCTTCTCGATGAGACCCTCTTTTGCGATAAGGTCCAGTGAGGCCTGCTCAATAGCGACAATGTCGCGGCTTCCCAGTACACCAATGTCATTGACCACATGAGGTTGTCCGAATCCCCAACAGTCACAATATGCCGTGATGTCAAGCAGAAAACTGAGATAGAAGATCTTGTCCTTATCGAATGTATCCAAGACATGTTTTGCACCAAGGGCCATCATCTCTTGGAATACTGAGAAATTCTCTTGTCGGATCTTTAGACAACCCACTCCCTCATCAGCCTTGATACATTCCATGCATTGGTTGCACATGTCAAATGAGATCGTGAGCTTGTGCTTTTCTTCATCGTAACTAATAGCCTTCTGCGGGCAGGATTTGACAAGTTCTTTGGCATGTTTCGGTGTGCACTTGTCAGCATTCCAGTAAGGGATTGATTGACCTACAGTATGATATTTTTTCCAACGAGTCTTTGCTGCGAAACCACCAAGTGCAATGTTCTTGATCGCACCACCGAAACCACATGAGTTGTGACCCTTCACGTGTGACAGGTCAACAAGAACATCGGCATCGTACAGAGCCCCTGCGAGCTCCATCTCAGTCACTCCGTGAAATTCCGTCACGCGAGTGTACGTATAGCCATCCTTTACACCGGAGATGGGAATGATCGGGCATCCGCAGGTCTCCTGAGTGTATCCGCGATAGACTGCATTGTATACTGATGTTGGATTATCTGTGATGAACGGGAACGCGCCTTGTGCCTTTATTGCCTCTACAATCCTTCGCACGAAGAACACGGGTACTGTCTGGTAGCCGTCACCAAAACCAAGGTGCATTTTGACTGCGACCTTTTCCTTTTTCTCAATTGTCGAAAAATCCAGCCTCTTGATGATCTCGTCCACTTTCGCACCGATTGAGGCAAACTTGGCTCTTGCACCATGTTGTATTGAGCCAAAATACACTTTTGCTCGAGAATTGTTCATGTGAAGGACATTCACATTCTTAAATATGGCTCTATCGACTGGCGTAAAAATGCGAACGTGTGCTGCATCACCGGATAATTTTCACGACCGAACTTGGATTTTGGCGTACAAGGATCTCAACGTAGTCGTGACTTCTAATTGCTAAGAGAGCAACGCCTGTTCCGAGATTACCGTCTACGATTCTTATCGATTGACCAAGGCTTGTTGGGCCCAAGAGATACATGACGGCGGCTATTAGAACGATCACTGCTATGAAGACCTGGATCGTAAAGATGTCGAGGGGAAGCCTATCGTACAACCTGAATGCAATATGTGTGGCAATAAGCAGACCGGCTGTAATCGCCAAAAACCCAACTACCACATTTATTGCTGATACATCCTCGTAGCGTCGCATCTCATGCCAGTGATCATCACACACTGAGAGCTTGATCCGGAGTGGTTCGACTGATGGATAGGAGGGCTTCTCAATACCCCAGAGAGTTACACGTGCTGGAGGAGCTTTTGATTTGGTCGATACAGTAAATGGATGAGTTGCAGGTCTGCCACAGACAGGGCAGATATTTGGGAACACGACCTCGTGTAGTTTTACTTTTACAAGAGTGCCTTTCCGTAGAATCAAATGGCTCCACTCCGGTTTACTCTGTAGCGACCTAATTGCGATACAAATAATCTCCTATTCAAGTACGTACGGCCTCAGCAAGCATAGTTACCTTTGACAGTTCTGGACAAGTGATCCGTAGGTCGTGGCACCGCAAGGTTTGGGTCCTGTCGATAATACATGCCTGAGATTGGTCACTCACGTGACACGAGATGCCTCACGATCAGAAGCTATCCAACTCTTTCCACTCTGGAGGAGGTGCAATGTCGTGTGGGAGTATGAAACATTCATGGAGCGTAACACCCGTGGATGAAGTAAGGGATCGCCCCGTCCATAATGCCCCTGGATATTGTCCGATCAAGTAGGCTTGCATGGGGCACGGGAGAACATCCTGAAGAGTGGCGATGTAACTCGTGATCATCTCATACGTTGCTTCTTTGATCTCAGATGTCTCAGTATATTGTCGCAGTCGATCTTTTCTCTTTGGAGTGTCTTTTGCGTCCAAAATAATAACTAAAATACAGATCACGAAAAACACAGCGAATGCGATCAGGAAAGTCATGAGGATTTTGAAATCGGGGGGACCAAAGACTGCTACGAAGAGAGGTAGTCCAAAATAAGATAGAAGCCCAACTATCCCAATAAAAACAAGGACATCATCAATATATGGATTCAGCGGGTTCTCGGCATTGTCAAGAGGGTCTTTAATGACCTGATGCCATTTCTCGAATTCCTCGGGCATTATGATCTTGAGATTTCTAATGGTCAGGTCGATGACAAATGGTTGGTGGAGACCCATGACGTTGCGATCAGATGTTCTCCAGTCTGAGATTCTGGGCAGTCCGTGGTAAAGTTGATCGAGCGTTGAGAGCATCATGGTAAGGGTACTACGGTTCAGGCCTTGATACCCCAACTGCTGGTTCATCTCTGTATACACATTCATACTAAATGCAATCGGTCGGATAACGATCATGGTGACAAGCACAAGTAGTGCCAATATCTCATACGGAAGAAGGTTGGTTGAAGGTTCTTCGAGGTGCATCCCGACAATTATTGCAACAAGTGCTATCAGCCCCAAAAGCAGGAGAGTAAATACAAATGCGACTGGTAGCACATATTTCGGAACTCGTACGGAATTAGACCATGATGTTTCCCCGCAGACGTATTCCTCAAATTCTTTTATGCAATCCTCTCTCTCACTCTTCATCTAATATTCCCCCACTCACGAGAGGGCGCTTTCGAATTTTAGTGTACTGGCGATGAATACAATTGTTCTCACCGAAGTGAACAACTCATAAGGATAATTCTCTACAATTTAATGTACATCATACTTTTAAGATAGATGATGAATGTTTTTTCATTGGTGTTTTGTTATGAGTTCTGAAACGCAATCAATTTATCAATCAATACCACATCTCATTGTATTTGTAGTGTTGTTATTCTATGAGTCTTCATCATTCTCATCATTGATCTTGATGTTATCTTCGAGTGGTAGTGATGTAAATCCCGCATTGATCGTTACGTTCTTACTAGTGATAGTAGTGCTTATTCTTAGTGTTCTTGGTTTATTCTTTATCTGTGCGGATATCTCCAAGTACAAGTTAATCGCTTCAATTAGCTTGATCCTGTTGATGGTACAAATTGCAATTTATGGGATTGGATTAATAATCGCGATGATATCCGGATAGTTTCAAAATATAAGAACAATCTGTTATCTTCCCTCAGGGCTTGGTTAGGCCGCCATAGAAGAATGATGCGGGAAGCTTTGCTTCCCTGAGGGAACTAACGGAATCAAGAAGTAGCAGCAATAAGCCATGTAGAGAGTATATTTAATATAAGATGACTTGGACATTTGTGGACAAAGTGGATAGAAACTTAATTATTCCCATCCTATCTCAAGTAGGATATCTCAAATAGGACCTTTGGCATGATGTGAAGGGAGTTGTTGCCCACAGCCGTTGCTGTGTGAACACGGCGGACGTGACGTCTGTCCAAGACGGCCCATCTTACAATCAACGGTTCATATCACGATAGCAAATAAATATGGCCGTTTGCAATGATATTCAGCAAGACTGGAGGCATACTCTACGAGCGACGACCAAGAGAGCCCCGTACCTTCCCAAGAGAACGATGCTGAACTTGACAACGTTGATGAACGAGATCCCACAATGGTCTTTGGTACTGCTTCATTCTTGAACGATATGGGTTCCGATATGATTGCGCCCATTTGGCCAACGTTTCTCTCTCATCGACTGGGGCTCAATCTCTTTCAGATCGGAATCATTGATGGCATGGCAATCACAATAACTTCTCTGACCAAACTTGCATCAGGGTACGCTTCGGATAAGACCGGAAAGAGAAAGTCCTTCATCACGAGCGGGTATCTATTGTCGCTGATCGGCCGATTCATGTTCATCTTTTCGGCGACCTTCTGGCAGATCCTCTTCTATAAGGCCCTCGACCGAATAGGCAAGATGCGAGGTCCTCCAAGAGATGCGATCGTCGCAGCACATGCTGAGGAAAAGAATCGTGGTCGCGCCTTCGGGGTCCTTAGAGCAATGGACTCGGCGGGTGCAGTGGTCGGAGCAACTCTCAGCTTTTTCCTCTTCATGTACTTGGGATATTTTTGGACATTCATCCTTGCTGCGATTCCTGCCGGTCTCTCAGTCCTCATCATAGTTCTGTTTATCAAGGAACACCACGGGAAAAATGTCTTCAAGGGGGTCTCGTTTCGAGGTCTCAATCGCGACCTAAAGATGTTCCTTGTGGCCTCGATCATGCTGGCACTGGGAACATATAGCTATTCATTCCTGATCCTGTTCAGTGCGGATTTTGGTTACACCGATGTTCAACTTCCATTATTCTATATTTTGTTCACGGCGGTTTACGCAGCCTCCGCGTATCCGTTTGGTCGTGCCTCTGATAGAGTTGGGCGTAGGCCGATCCTCTTGGCTGCGTTTGTCCTTCTAGGAATAACTTCATTGTGGACCCACCTCGTCACCGACTGGTTTACGGCCATCCCACTCATGATCTTCTTTGGGCTGACCAATGGAGCTCTTGACCCAGTTCAGACAAGTTTTGTATCTGACTTGGTAGAGGAAGAGCGACGCGCAAGCATCATTGGCGCATTTCAGATGTCCATCGGATTAAGTGCTCTTCCGGGAGGAATGCTTCTCGGTTGGGCGTGGGATAACATCGGCAAGCTTGCAGCATTTGATCTGTCGCTGTTGCTTTGTGTGTTCGCAACAATATTATTGCTGCTTGTTAGACCAAGGACGATCAAATGAAACAAATCCGGAGCCGTGAGCCCATATTTCAACACAACATCATTCTTGTGTAATCTTTTGACCCAATATGCTAGGATCACAGAACACGAGATGTTTCAACATGATTATGTACTTTGGAAACTTCTGTTGCGAAAAGTTGTAGCTCCGATGGTTCTGCTGGTTTCTACATGACTACGAGCTTCTTAAACCGCTATGTGGAGTGGTGGTGAGCACCCCACATGAGCAGGCCATGCGAACGCCGTGCGCGTCCGCGCCGATTTTTCGACAGGGGCCAGATACCGTTCTTTACCCATTCTAAAAATGCTCACGTTAATAAAGGCCCGGTCATGGTTTCAACACGACAACGTACTTCTGAAACTAGGAAAATACACGAAAACGGTGTCCACAGTCTTTTCTAAGGAGGGGAATAATAGACTAGTAGTAGTAGTGCTCCCGTGTTTTAAAAGGTGTACATAGTAATCGAGATGAATGTAAGGATCAGCCGCAAGATGATCGGATGTATAATTGAAATGGTATATTGTATTGTAATGTACTGCGAATCTCAATGATATTGAAAATTGCAGGTCATCTCATACTTGGTCATCGTCATCCGAATCAATTGGATTGTTTCCTACGGATTCGGAAGGATATTCTTTCTCTTCATTTAGAGCATCGAGAATCGGTCTGGCATCAGCGTGGATTCGTACGAGAAGATGTTCATCTATAAACGCAACAAGGAATATTACAAATAGGATATAGCCAAAAATAGGGGCCGCATACAGAAAAAATGCAATATCTTGAATGATTGGTAATAGGAATATCACTGCAAGTCCTAAAAGTTGCCAGATCCACAAAAATATCACAATAGCACTCCAATTTACGAGAATCACTAGGATTCGCATGTGGCTTTTATATTTGACATAATCATCTTCAACGAATGTGGGCACACCAAGTCTAATTGCAGTAACGTGAGCCGTCTTTTTTATGTATTCGGTACCTGGAATTATCAATATAAAGAGCCCAGCCATGACAAATAGTACGACGCTTCCGGAGCCCACTCCAAATAGCCATACTGACTTTTTCTCCGCAATTGTGAAGAACCAATATGATAAGATTATGCCACCACATATATGCAATAATGCTCCGAAACCATTGAAACGATCTACTGGGTAGCTGTTGGTGTTCTGAGATTGGTCTTCTTTAGTCATGTGATTTCACATGTTCAATTATCATATCAATACGAATCAAAATGGTGATCCTACGGACCCAAGTGTATCAAGGTGTGCCAGTTTTCGGATAAAGCCACCTAAGGATGCGCTCGTTATGAAATACCAGACCCAATAGTAGATTCCGAAGCCGCCCTGTACCGGAACACCAAGCCAACCTACAAAGAAAGGCAAAAGCCTCTGGATGTTGAAGGGAATCACTGCAACAACACTTCCACCAAAGAGTGCTGAGAGAATCCCGAAGATGATCAGGAAGGGAATGTAAAAGATACACATGGGCTTCATGCGTGCACCCATCATCTGTGTCTGGATCCGCATGATACGTTGTTGATCATCCATGACATCTTGCAACAGGACGGGGTTCATAGACTTCCGTGCCTCTTTGAATTTTTGTTGCCACGCTTTGACCTCTTCCATCTGCTCATTTAACTTCTCAACATCTGTGAACTTCTTTGTAGAATATGTCGAGATGAAGACAACAAAGAGGCTCACTATTGTGATGAAGATCATTGACAGAGGCGGGTATAGTAATGGTCCTAGTGCATTGCCTATCGCTGCTATGATGTCTCCGATCAAGTCCATTGCAGGTCAAGATTTCAACTAAATTTCTCGTTTTAAGGTTTCTCCATCAATATGCTTTGCAAAAAATGGGATGTGTCATTGCATTCGGACTTCATGGTCCACCTTGTTATCATTATTTATTTTCTACTTGTGATCATAATGGTCTTCGACTATCGTGAAGCGTATTGTTCTACCTGATTTCTTTAGATGTGCAATACTATTTAATTCACAATTTTGGTGTTCCCGCGTTGACATGATACGATCTCCCTCTTCTTACTCTGAAGCATATGTCAATACGTGTACTCCCTACGATCGAGTACACGTGACAGGCGATATATTATAATTTCTCCTTTTTTTTCCGTATCATACGTGTACTAGTAAACGTGAGACGAAAATCTAGTAAACGTATTCGAAAAATCGAGCTTTCGAAAAATCGGTAGGAGTACACGTATAGGTGTTGCGCGCCAAACGGTGCACGCTCTAGGGGCAGAATTTGATAGTATGATGTACATGTGCCAGAATAACCGAGAATATCGCACAAATTTGCACTAAAATGGAAAATAACGACATTTTTTGCACCTATCATTTTTCATTGAAATCATACGTGTACTCTTTTCGACCTGATGTGTTTATATTTAGGATACGTGTACTCTTTATGTGTCAGCCGCCGGGAGGGCTTGACAGATGCAAATGTTCTCAAGAATGCTAAGAAGACAGGGTTTCTACAGGGTCAAAGGACAAGAGGATCCTGTGTACATGAAACATCACGTTGGAATCGGTGGAATATATGTCCGCATCACGGACAGACGAGCTTTGATCATGGTCCGAGACCTAGGGATCGAAGAGGAGTTCACGCGGGTCAAACGACTCGAGAACTTCATTAACTCGTTAGATGAAGAAGCGTATCGTCAGAAGTGCTTCATTGTATCTAAGATGCGTGCAGGTGGATCATGAGGTTCTCTCAGGGGGTCATACCCCCTCACATTTCTTTTTTATATACATATTCTTCAGTTTACGACTCTTAGTGATCCGACCAAATACGATACGACTGGAGCCAAACTTGCGATGACCAAATCATAGTGTTTCCAGTAATTCTGTATGGTGATCGGGGTTTCATCACGGTTGTGGATCTTACTCTAAGAAGATGTTCACCGCTGATGCAACTGAATAACATATTGTTGAATACAGCTCACTAGTAAGCGAATGATAAAGGTCCTGATCGTTTCCATTGAATGCCAAGTCGTTCCAAGAACCGTTGAATCACCCAGACCGGAATAGCTGTCATTGCCAAGAGGGAACCAATATAGAGTGTGCCCCCAAGTTGGTACGCAATGATCACTCCTGCTGCCACAAGCACCAATGGCATGGCAAGCAATAATGAAAAGTGGCTTGTGGCCTCTTCCTCTTCTATGGGAATTGACATTTTGTAAATGAGTGCGATCAGAGGGAGCACAAAAAAGAGAAACGATAGAAGTGAGAGAGAAAACCATTCCCTGAGCTCGAACAATTGAGCGGAGTAGCCTTCTTGGTGAAAGAGTACCACCGGAACGACCAGCCACACAGTCCAGTGATAGACCTGCAAACAAAATGGATATGATCCTTTACAAGTAGTGGGTTGCTGGGGAACCCCGATCCATGGAACAAATATACTCAGGACCAATAGGACCACAGAGGGGAACCGTGGATCTCTGCTCAGTGACCGCAGGCTACGATGTTCTAATGTTTTTCGTGACCATGCGACCAAAATCACAGCACAATATCCGACCATCAGCATCAGGATGACCTCTCCGAGACCAAGACTCAATCCGAACACTTCGACATAAGGGAGGTTAATCTCAGCACGGAGATTGAATGAACTGTTTGTGTCAGGATCGATGAATGACTTCAGCACTATTGAGTCGGGCCAGATCCGTTGACCTTGTTTAAACGGTTCGACTGGCTCGAGTGGTTCGATCTCTATTCTGAGCGGCCCGGTGAATTCGGGAATGTACAAGGTTCGAACTGGCCAGACATTTGCTAGCATTCCCCACATTTCGTAAAGACGGTTATTAGCAACAGATATGCTCAGTGATGTGAACATGAATTGTGGTGTTCGAGATATATCTATTTTTAATACTTTGAGACCTACAACTACGGATAACTCACGATCGGGAAGAACCACAAGCTTCACCGAGACACGTGATGATTCCAGCCACTTCACATACCCTGTGTAAATACCCGGCGCAAGATAGAATGTCGTCACATTATTCTCTATGAACAAGAGCGAATAGGTCTCATTCACAGTATCATTCTTGATGTATAAGATCGGTGGAGGATAGGCAAAGTATAGAAGCTGATCTTCTAGAAAATTCTCGCCCTCTGAAGTTGTCACCGTGAACGTGACTGGATACAATTCTTTAGTGAACGTTGCTTCTATCAATAGGCTCTCAATGATGATCTCAAATGTATCTGAGGACGTGATCCAGAGGTCTGTCCACACCTTATCTATCCCTGCCAGAGACGAATCACTTATGGGCCCCAATTGTATATTCAAACGGAGAGTTGCTGTCTGATTTTTCTCAACGATCAGATCTTGCCGAATATCTTTATTGTACGTGGGGATACGTACCTCGAAATCGAATTTGGGTGCGCCCGTCTTTACATGGACCTTCAGTGAAGCTGTGACATTATCACAAAACCCGCCTTGGATAAAATTATTAAAATGGAATTGAATATAGTTCCAATCAGTACAACCAGGACACTCTATGTGATACCCATCGTCTTCTGCATGCATTGATGAGATCATGGCCGGTTTAGCAATTACATCTCGCATGTGCAATGGCGCAAAAGGTGTCAAGTTGATCAGCGACACAGTGGTAAAAGCAGGTGAGGTATGAACTTTGGTATGGTAGAATGCAGGTGAGCTAACCTTGGTAGTTGTAACGACCTTTGTATCAATTGGCAGACTGTAACTCAATGACCAAATATATGGCAATTGCACGAGCATGAGCATTAGTACGAGCAACATAGACCATTCACGTTTTCTCCAGACAAAATCACTCTGTCTTGGTACACCATACAATTTTGCGGTATACGTACCGATTCTTCGTACACCATTTCTTGGAAGCCTACATGCTTGACGTACGAACTCGGTGATCCTCTCCTTTGTTATGGTCATTCCCAGCTTAGCCTCCTTTTTATGTTGTCAAACAAGAACTTGGCAATCTCTGTTGGTTGCTTGCCCTGTGGGATCCCAATTTTCCATTCCAAGGCAAGACCCTTGAGAATCTGTTCACACTCATCATGTAATGGGCATGAACTACAATCCCCTTCATGATCGTACCATACTTGGATCTGATATTCAGGAGAATATGTAATGTACGCGGTTGTTTTGTTGGCGGGGCAATATCCTATTGCAAATCCGTATCTCTTACTGATATGCTCCAGCTTTATTCTGTTCATCTTAGCAGTATGAACAAGCAACTTGCTGATCCTCTGCTCAGCTATCCGTTGAGCTTGACTGACAAACGGTCGGGACACTCCTAATTCAACGGCTATTTGAGAGGGCGGAACTTCTTGGCGTCGTTTTAGCCAAATTATGCTCTGGCGCTTTGTGGGATAGCGAAATGAAAACATCAATCATCTCAACCGTTAGTTAATCACTTTCATGCAACTATTAAATCAAAGCCATATAAGTGCTATGCCTTCAAATGTGCTATAAGATCACAAGCATCCCACGCATATCACAAGCTTACGATCAGAGAAGGTACCAATTGTATTATGGGTGCATCAGATTTCAGGCACCAACGAATAAAAAATAAGGAAGGAGAGGCAGGCAGGCCGGAGGGAGGAGAGAGGTGTGTTCTTATGCAGGTAAGAGAGATGGTCCCCGTGGTTTGGTCGCGTGGTGTAAGTTCGGTCTGTTTTGAGATGGGGCCTGCCTTTGCCTCGGATAGTCGAGAGAGAGATCCACGTTGTTGACTGCGGTTCGGAAAGTTTAGTTGACCGGTAAGCAGTCGGTCTCGGATTCGATGCTGCGGTGTTGCGATATTCGCAATTCGGTCCCAACTCATTGCGATTTCTACAAAACCGTCAAGAAATATATGGGAATTCTACAATTTAAGTTCTTTTGTTGTGTATCATTTTTGTTCTCTTTACACACTGCTACCGACTGCTGTTCATAGGTGGCGATTGTATCAGCAATCTTGTTCCTAGGCATCAAGTACACTGCGAATTATGTTCGTAAGACCAGATATCCCAAAGCTGTGATACTTAGAAAGATCCCTGTGGCATAGCTCACGTTAAAGAATAGCAATGATCCCGTCATGCTAGTGCTTAGAAATAACATGGTACTGAGGACCAGAACCCCAAATACCACAAGTACTAGTAACAGACGCTCAATGCGTGATAAGGGTTCGAACTCGGATGAGAAAATACGGATCCAGAGAATAAGAATGACTCCGGCGATCGGTGGGATCATGACGAGAGTCACAGCAAGTAGCGGAAGCAGGACAGCCCCCAAGATCATGCGTAATGAGTCTAAACGGCTCTGATACCTTTCGAACTCACTTGCATATACTACTCCATAGTCTCGATGGATATGAAACTGATACCCTTTCCAGATCTTGTGTGTCCCCTTTGAAATGGCCTCACGCACAGAATCTATTTTCGTCTTTTTTGACTTGGGTTGGTACTGGCCGCGCAACGCAGGTATGACATAGACTGTCAGAAGCAACGACCAGAGACCGTAGATCGCAGTAAGCACTTCGAGGGATGACAATGCTCGTGCATCCATGAGAGTATGCCAGAGAACATACACTGCGTAGGACGCGATCATTATCGCCGGTAGCAAGAGAAAGAGCTTGACCACTTTCAGCCGCCTTTTGTTGCCCTTTAGTGAGGGTCGTGCAACCTTGAAAACAAAAGAACAGAAAGCGGCATAAGTCAGCATAATCCCAAAACCGCTAAGGAACTTGGTCACGGTTCCGGAGATCGTAAGCAAGAGCAGAAGAGTATCGGCGCTCCAAAGTTGCGTGAGTCCACTCTTAATCAGAAAAGGAATCCATGCCAGTATCCCCCCGACAAATCCAATTACATAACTACTCCCTCTATTCTGAGAAACCTTCTTGCACAGACTGGTAATGACTGAACTCATACAGTGCATGATGCAAAACGCACCTGATAAGTTCTCTTGAAAAAACTTGGATAGCAAAAGCTGCAGAAGCAGCATAGCAAAAGCGGATCTCGTTTGGATAAAACCATTAGAGAAGTGACAAAGTACGGCTTCTAGTAGATACATCAGTTGTTTTGATCTTTTTCATGGACGAGATGATGTATAATAATATTTATGAGAGTTCATTTTCAATCAGCCATTCAGGAGGCGCTTCAAAGGTGGATGAAAGAATGAAGCTCTCGTAAACGGTCACTCCCTTCGTGGTAGTAAACTGCTTTCCTGTTCGGTAAATTCGGGGATATTTTCCGATAAGGTTCAACCGGATTGGGCACCGAAGATCCATCTCTAGAACTTGAAGAATAGAATTGATGAGATTCAAAGACTCATTTTGGATGTCAGGATCATTCAATTCGGGTTTCAAACGTTCCTTTGTCGTGTTAGAAAACATAGGCGATGGATTGATCACCGCAGCTACGATAATTGCAATAGAAATGACAACCATGATAATGAGTATTTCAACAGTTGGGGCAAGTTGGATATTTAGCGAGTCCATAATTACAAATCCAAAAAAGATTGTTAGTACAATAATCCAGAATGCAATTGCAACTTTCAGTATATTCTTGCGTCTGGTAGATACTACTGTACCAATATGTGACTCTATTTTGTTCAGCCATGATTTTGATTCGTCCGGAGCGAATACTGAAAGTATCTTCGCATGAGATCTGACAATTTGCGAATCATATAAAGAATGAAATCGTATGTCCTGTCCAATGGCAATTCTACGTTCGACATGCCCGGCCAGGATCATATCGACAAACTCGATTGCATCGGCGATCTGACCACGTGATATATTACGACATCCCCTGTGACCATCTTTGCGCGCCGGGTATTTAAGAATTAATGAACCAGTACCTATCCAGATGAGTGCAGGGATACCAACTGTCAACCATGACAAGATTTCTGAGTCATCAGTAATTGACCTCCCAATGTATCCCAAAATTGGGGATGAAACTAATGCAATAACCAATGAAACTATCATGGAGAAACAGACAAAGGGCACACTAAGTTCATACTCATTACGCCAAGGTTGTTGTCCCTTCAGGTACGCTTCAAATTCCTTGTGGCAGTCATTATCTGCAAAAAACACCATTATCACCGTTATATCCACAATTGGTCAGATAAAATGGTAAAAATATAGATTTAAAGGTTCTGACATTTTGTTGCCATCAGTAATAATTATTGAACTTATGCAATCCTACCTTATTTTATTCAATATTTTTGAACGAACATATGAAGGAGCAATGGCAAAGATCGCCCCTAAAACTGATCTGTTTCCAAGGAGCATCTCAGCGACTATCCGTGAATTTTTCTCTGATGTTAGAAGTGATGCAGCCATCCCCGACGAGTCACCGTGCATGAGGCGTTTCTGGAGCCAAAGACCCCACTTCAGGTCGGATCCAATCTTACGAGACCATGCACGTTCGTAAGAACCGAGCCGTTTTCTTGAGAAATCATTATGCGCCAGTGCGTTGATTGCGGTCTCGGCTGCAAGTTGCCCACCGATCATAGAGTAATAGATTCCTTCTCCAGTTATTGGTGAGCAGTGGGCGGCTGCATCACCCGCAAGCATGATTCTCTCGGAGAAAGAGGGTCTCACAACTCCTGCAAGAGGCATGAGTGCTGCATCACGTTTTATGAGGCGGGCATTTTGTAATTCACTTTTTGCAGGTTCACACTCATAAACGAGGTGGTTCAAATAATCTTCAAGCCTCTTCTCGGACTTTTTTATCTCAGAAACTAGACCTCCGGTTCCGACAACGGTCACATGACCTCGCGGAAAGATCCAAGCATATCCATGTGGTGAGAACTCGGAACCATAATAGAATTCGTTCGTTTGTTCAAATGGGGGCTGGGACGGATCTCTCTCAAAATAAAATTGATTTGCGTAGCCTACAGCATTTGATGGTAGACGGTCTCGTACTAGTGATGTTTTTGTTGATACAGGATTTGCCCCACTACAATCAAGAATCAGTTTACAGGACAGAACGTTCGAACTATCATTGTCCTTGATAGTGACGCGGCAACCGTCCGAGTCAATTGAGATTCCCGTGACCTCTGAGTTCATACGAACATGATCTTGATGGTGTGCTACTCTCTGAAGTAAATGAGTCCCTAGATCACGACGCGCAATATTGTAGCCCTCTACCTCTTCGAATTCTACCGTTATGGCATCCATCGTTGGAAATTTCATTCGTATCGATCGTACTGGAGACCATTCGGGACGGGGTGTGATTCCAAATTCTCTAAGCGCACGCATAGGAAGAAATCCGCCACATGGCTTGTTCTCACCGGGCGCAGAGTCACGATCGATCACAAGGTAGTCAGCATCAATAGTGGATAGGGTCTGGGCCGCCATGAGCCCTGCGGGCCCGGCTCCGATAATGATCACATCAACATCAGTATGCATGTTGCCTATTCACAGGCAGTGACCATAATAAATGGCTGCATTTACTAGTACACGTATGCAAGTTTTGCGATCTATGGTCATTCCGGCATACGTGTACTCATGAGGGTCTAGTACACGTATGATTTTAGAAGTACACGCAAAAATAAGAGCGGGAAATTATGCGTGTACTAGTACACGCATTAATTCAAGAGGTGTGGAGAGTACACGTGTGACGTTGAGAGGTGTTTTTCGTATTTCCCGGCGGAGTGATGTTTTTGGCTTGGTTTTGGAGATTTATACAACGAACGAGCAGTGAGGAGTGATTGTCTGCTGAGCCACGTGTACTAGTACACGTGAGTATTTGGAACCGTGTGATATCCATATTATATCGGGAAATGATTGTGTATCAAGCTACTAGGACCAAGCACATGAAGAGGATCACTAAGAAGATAGGTTGCGGATTTTTTGTGTGGTGCATGATGGATAGTCGTATCACACATCGCATGAATCACATTTAGATCGAGGTGACCTCGGTCCAATTCACAAAGTAGACTGACATTGTGTCACGACCGCAGATCACATTATCATCAAGATGAATATGATATAGAACTGTGTAATGATTTCCGATGGCCAATTTGTAATATATAAATAACTCGTCAAAGAATGCAAAATACGAGCAGTTCTGGCTACGAAGATATCGGAGCGTTTCTGTTCGTGACATATTAGCGTGGAGGATCTCAGGGCTTACGAGACCTGCAAGATCAATGACTCTTCGGCCTGAAAGATAACGAATTGCGCCAACATCATGGGTTGCAATCACCGCATCTTCAGGTGTGTGATCTCGTAACCAATATCCTATGTCAACTTGCATGTCGTTAATATTTTTCACAGAGTTGCCATAGAAATTCGCCTGTTGGATATAGGCTGGAACAATAGGGAGAATCAGAATTCCGATCGTGATAATGACGGTCACTATATTCACGTGGCCAATACGTGGAAGGGACAGATCAGCAAATGCCAATCTATCAAAAACGTTTGCAACACAAATGACTGCGCAGATCATGAACATATCAAAGATTGGAACCAGATATCGAGAATTGTTTATGAGCGCCAAATATGGCATTACCAATCGATATACGAGAGTCAGGACCACAGGATAGGTCCACAGATACGGTTTTGCATGCTTGACTAGAACCAGCCCAAGGAAGATTGCAATCAGCAGAAACGGCCAACTGGCTAGCCAATAGGTCCACCACCAGTCCCACACCGCGATCTCGGCGGGGCCATTCTGATGCACCTTCGCATAGAATGTATCTGGAAGCGGAAGCCCTGTTACACTAAGACAATGAAGAATCCATGGAAGAGCAATAAGCCCTGCGATAATTACTGCGATTGCTACAGTCTTCAAGACATGCCTATACGATTCATGGCCAGTCAGATAGACTGCCCAGATCAAGAAACCAATACCAACTAGTAGTATGCCTTCAGGCCGTGCCAGATAAGAGAGACCCAATAATGCTCCCACGATGTAGCGATCACCAGTTTGGGAACGTTCGTAGACAAAGATGGACCCGAGAAGAAGAAACAAAAAGATCGGGAATTCCATTCCGGATAGCATGAGCCATGTGGTCTTGGGGACGATGACAAATGCGATCATACCGAGAATGGAGTAAATCCCCCTCTCAGTGTGTCGAAGAATCAAGAGACCTACAATAAACGTACAGAGGATATAGAAAAATATTGATATTATATATACCCCTATGATCAGTCCATCTACATCGCTAGCAAGATAAAACAGAGGCACTAGAATGATCGACCAGAGAGGGCTGGTGGAACCTGTGGACGGATGGCCAGGGGAGTATTCCCAAGGTGTTCCCTCATAGATCGTTCGGGCATATTGAAGGTGAATCCACGAATCATCCAGAGAAAAGCCGATAGTAGACCAGGTAGCTAGAGTGGTGAGATAATGGAGTGATGTGAGCAGAGTAATGATGCAAGCGGCGATGAACACATGCCCCTCGGTCGTTCTAAGAAAAGCTAGGGCCTGTCTAATGTAAGAAACAGTTCTACCTATGAAGACCTTTGCAAAAACGCTGATCCTACTTGACATCTATGTTGCTACTCCCTTCTAACACGATGCGGGTCAAATAGAAATAAGTTAAACTTTTCTTAACAGAGAACACTTGGATTGGTTCATGTGATAGGAAATGGTCTGAGCAAGAATATCAAGTCCCACGTAATTTTGGATCACTGATGCCTTCGTTCGACCCGAATGCGGATGTAACGTCATTAAAATACATGTGTGAACTGGGATTTATGAGAATAGTAGATGACTCATTCCATCGAATAATTGTCGGGACATGATGCCTTCTTAACTAAGGGAGATTTTCAGATGCCAGTAGTAGAGGTTCAAAACTATACAAAGTCATTTGGTAGCACTGTAGCTGTCAATAATGTGTCTTTTGAAGTTCGTGAGGGAGAAGTATACGGGATCTTAGGTCCCAACGGCGCAGGAAAGACTACGACCCTCAAGTTGCTCATGGGCTTGTTAGAACCCGACTCTGGAACAGGAAAGATCTTTGGCATGGATTGTATAGAAGACCCCATTGAGGTCAAGAAACTGGTGGGATACGTACCAGAGGAACACATGTTATACGATTCGTTAACGCCACGCGAGTTATACGAGTTCATCGCCTCAATTCGTGATCTTCCGGATATCAAGACCAACAACAAGATTCGAAAGATGGTCAAGGCACTCTCTCTTGACAAGTATTTTGATCAGATGATCCTCACGCTCTCTCAGGGGAACCAGCAGAAAGTACTCCTGATCTCAGCACTCCTCCACTCTCCCAAATTATTGATCCTTGACGAGCCGTTCTCAGGGCTTGATGTCAAGAGTGTACGGATCATGAAGGACATCATTGCGATCCACAAGGAAAATGGTGGAGCAGTTCTGCTAAGCACACATATCATGGAGGTCGCACAGGGTCTCTGTGACCGGATTGGGATTTTGAATAATGGGCGGTTGATCGCTGAAGGAACCCTTGAGCAGCTGAGAAGCCAAGCAGAGCAAGAGGGGGCAACCCTTGAACAGTTGTTCCTCCGGCTCACAAATCAGGAAGATGATGTGGCTCAAGGCGTAGATGCACTTAGGGAGGCCCTCTCGGAGTGAAGTTCACAGAACGTTGGCGGCTCTCAGGGACGATCCTTGCAGAGGCCAGATTTACGGGATATCTTGACTCCAATCCCATGTACCGGACCAGCCTCAAGGAAAACCCCGATAAGATAATTCAATCGATCAAAAGCAACGTGAAGATCAACAATATCTTCCTGATCATACTTCTAATTGGAATGGCTATATCGTCGTTCGCCGCAGGAATGCAAGCGCACCCAGGAGTAGAACCAACCTTTGGGATATCGATCTCGTTTGCAACATACTTGGGATTGATGTATGCCACTCTCTTCTTTCTGAACTTGCTTGCGACAACTGGTTTCTTCAATGCTGAACTGTATACACTCCCTGCGATCCAACCTCTGTCCCGAAGAGAGAGCACAGAACTCTTTATGCTCGCGTTTGTACGAATCTTCTTCTGGCCAGTCATTGCAGCCGTCGCCACGTATCCGCTTCTATTGTTCTTCTCACACGGCATATTGGCTGCACTCATCGCCGTGGTTGCCTGTGCATCAACAGCGATCTTGTCGATCGGATCACTTATTCTTACTTCAAGATGGTTTTACAGAAAAGCCCATAGCTCGACTCAGAGCAAGGCTACTACAGTACTCCGCTTTGTCGCAGGACTGGGACTGGTCTTGGGCATGATGGCAATTTACAGCATGATGTCGGTCATTCCTAGGATCATAGAGTTCATTTTCCAAGCTACGTCTTCATCGTCGACCCTGTCCAATTTCATGATCGTCTTGAGTGTGATGTTCCCCTTCTCCTATGGTCAATTGCTTGCAGTAGTGATCAACCCAAGCGCCCTAGACCCATTGATGATCATTATGACACTTCTCGGGTCGGCACTCTATACAGGCTTGGCTTATGTCGCATATCGCAGAGGAGGAGGCATCTTGGAGTCCGCAACCATCGGAGGTCTGGTCGCGGAGACCACGAGTAAAAGAAAACAAATTGGGATTCGTATTCGGAGACGATTGTTCGCCATTATTTTCAAAGATGTTCGTATCGCCTCTCGAAGCCTCGGCTCTACAATTATTTTCGTGCTTCCGATCTTGATGATTCTCGTTTTTGTTCCTGCAAGCCAAATCTGGGTCGGGTCCTATCTCCGAAGCTCCTTTGTATTGATGGAGATAGTATATGTGCAAATGTTGTCCGGCCTGATCGTTCTCTCACTCCTAGCATATGACACTCAAGGCTCTTCAATAATGGAAGGCTTACCATTGGGATCAACGGACATGGTGTATGCAAAAACAATATTATTTTTCACTATTCAGAGCTCGGCATTCATTGTCATCTCGGTCTTGATTGCCTTTTCAAATCCTATTACGCCCCTGCTCATGCTACTCCCTCTATTTCAGATCCCAGTGAGCTTTGCAATGTGCGCTATTACAATCGTTGGGGTCTATCGACTTAGAGGAAATGGGAGATCTGTTGCGGTATCAATGACGGGGGACGCTCCAATAGTAGTGTTTACAGTTATATTAGCAGGATTAATCGGCAGTATCCCTCTTCTAGTCTATGTAGTTCTACTGTTGCAGTATCATGTGCATCTAATTGCACTCCTTGGACAAGTAGGCATAGGTGTTCTACTTGTACTGTTGGCCGTCAAAGCCACACCACATTTGCTAAAGGATTGAGGTGCCGATTTCTGACCATGTGTCGTTGATCGCAAGTTATCCATTCTTGGCAAAACAAGTGTACATCTTAAATTGTCGGAGTGATGCGGATGCATCATCGTTGTGTGTGTTGTGTCCACATATTTTTAACTTCAGGGTGCATTATATGATTATATTCTGTGCTAATATACGATTACATTCCCTCCTGTAAAATTGGTGTTGATAGTAGTGAAATCCTTGACTCTTGATATGATACTAAAATTATTTGAAGAGAACAAACAGGTATTACAGAGAGAATTTGGAGTCAAGAAGATTGGAGTCTTTGGATCATATGCCCGTGGTGAGGGGACCAAACACAGTGATATAGATGTGATTGTTGTGTTTGAGGAGGGACAAAAGACCTTCGATAATTATATGGGTCTTGCATTCTTCCTTGAGCGACTCTTTGGAAAAAAAGTAGATTTGCTAACACCTGAGGGAATCAGCCCGTATATCTTACCGTACATAGAAAAGGAGATAGTGTATGAAGAACTATAGACCATATCTTCTCCATATACTACAAGAGATCGAGTACATCGAACAGGCATCAAAAGATCTGGACTTTGATGGGTTGATCTCTAATGAACACCTAAAACGTTCGATTGTTCGAAGTCTGGAGATAATTGGAGAAGCATCTAAACATCTACCTCAAAGCCTTAAGACACAGTATGACGCTATTGAATGGCGAAAGATTTCGGGAATGCGGGATAAATTGATTCATGGGTATTTTGGGATAGATTACTCAATTATTTGGGATGTAATACATCATTATATTCCAAATCTAAAGAAAACCGTGATTCGTATTCTGGAAAAAAACAACACCGATACATGATTTAGTTTTTTATTTTCTCTCAACCGTTGATTGTAAGTTGGACAGTAGGCCCAGAGTCCGCCCACCAACGGCAGTGTGCAACAACAACAACAACAACCTCACCATCATGACAAAGATCATACGTGAGATGTCGTTGGGAGTATTTTATCGCCCATCTTCAATGTCCCGGAATGTCCAAGTCTTCTGTAGCTGTTGGCAACCCGAGTCGCCACATACCCAATGAGTCGTTCGACCTGTATAGTCTTCTCAGTCTAAGGCTATGACGTTCATTCATGGGACCAACACGACCAGCACAACACCAATGACCGTAGCTATAACTCCAAGCGCAGTCTTGCGTGTTGGTTGCTCGTGGAGATAGTGAATCGAGATCGGAACTGCAAACAGAGGAGCAGTAGAGGCCACTACGGAAGAGATCGCAGCACCAGCATATTGGATTGCATAGACATACAACAGGGCCCCAATGGCCATTCCGAAAAATCCTGCGATTGCCACCAGCTTTGTCACACGGCGTGATGGAATAGCCATGCCCTGTTTATGCGCTATTAGAAAGATAGGTATGAAGATCGCGCCCCCGAAGACCATTCGAATGAAGTTTGCAGTGATCGAGTCGACATTGTAATCTCGAAGGCCGACTTGGATAAGCGTGGTACCAAGAGCGTAGAGAACGGAAGTGATGACGGCAAGGAGAATTCCCCATACATCTATTGATCGATTCTCCTTTTTTTGCTCAGCAGTCTGATTCTGTTCAAGCGCTAAGACAATAGTGCCAGCTACTGCAATTACTGCTCCTATGATCCGTAACGGGACCACAGGTTCGTTAAGGAACGTGATAGTAAAGATGAAGGTGAGTATCGGAAAGGTCATTGCGATCGGAAATGCATAGGTGACTCCAATTCTCTCCTGACTCATGAGATAGAGTGTGTCCCCGACTACAGCACCTAAAAATATTGAGAGTGCGAGAATAATGACAGCCTCTGTTGGTACAGCAAAAGGATTCAGTCCAAGAGGAAGCAGAATTAACAGGGTCATGAACACGACTGAGACCCACATCTTGATCGAACTGACCGCAATTGGATGGATATCATTGCTCTGAGACCTATAGAGTACTACTGATATTGCATATAGGATCGACGCGAGAAGACCTGCTGCCGAGCCAATAAAAATATCCAATCCGGTCTGCATGATTGCTGTATGGTAACGTCTTGATTAAAGAAGGTGCTCCTTGCTGCTATGCTTATAGATTAGGGATGCACCATGCTAACAAGACAAGATTGGGAATGCTTCGATATCTTGGTAGTCAGAACTGCTCGTACTTTGCATTCTTTGGAAAATAATCGTTATATTATACTATGACACTCGAAACTATTACTTCAAAATATACTCGGTTCATCTAGATACTAATGTAGTCTGTGAACAGGATACCATGTCATTCTTTTTGAGAATTGGATTAAAAATTCAAAATATTAGACCTTTATAGTTTATTCAAACGTAGCGCGGGATATATTTAAATTAAAGTGTTCCTAACTTAAGTAGAATTCTGAATTTTTACGTAGTATTAATATCCAAGAAGATAATAGATTAGTGAATGCTTCTAAAAGGTTTATAGATTGTAATTCCGAAGACAATTGGTGGTGTTATCTTAGTGGGCCGCTCTATGGAGATCAGAATTTCACCGGAAATTATGGCTGTTCTTAGAAATAAATGTGGATATACAGTTGAGGAAATAGCAAAAAAATTACGAATTCCTGTTGAAAAGTTAGAAGAGATGGAAGCGAGCAAAAGGAATTATACGTGGTCACAGATAAAAAAACTTGCAGACATCTATAAGGTTCCTTTAATCATCTTTTTTTCTGAGAAAATTGACGATGTGCCATCGGTTCCAGATTATCGGATTAATAGGGATAAACAATTAAAATCGGGAGTATTTTTGGCAATTAGACGCGCAAACTTTCTTTCGGATGAAATTAGTAGGATTTCCAATATCGAAAGTACCATTCCTACTTTTGAAGACATGCCCCCAGATGAATTAGCCATTCGATTTCGGGCCTTTTTAGAACCCGAACCTCCTACTACAAAATCAACTTCAGAAATACTTGAATATTACAAAAACCTACTTGAAAAACGGCTACAAATTATTATTATAGAATATCCTCTAAAAGCAAATGATGTAAGAGCTTTCAGTATACTTTCCAGAGTATCACTTATTGTTCTAAATGAGTCAGATAGACCACAGGTCCGTCTATTTTCGCTATTCCACGAAGTGGCCCATCTTCTTTTGAGAAAACATGGTATTTGTTCTATAGATCCAACTCACGAAATTGACGCAACAGAAAAGTACTGTAATAAATTTGCGGCAGAGTTTTTGGTTCCCACTGCCAAGATCACTGATTCAATTGCAGACAAAGAATATTTCGTGGATCAAGAAATTACAAAACTTGCAAGGAAATATCATGTCAGTACTCAAGTTATGATGCTTAAACTCCTTAATCTAGAATATATCTCCACAAGACAATATAGAGAATTCAAATCACGGTTTGATGTGAAGAAAATAAAAAAATCGGGGGGTCGTAGAAACTGGGAACAGACATATGCGAAAAGAGTGGGCAATCTTGTGTTAGATAAGGTATATGACGCATACAGAGCAGGGGTCATCTCCTTCTTCGAATCAACGAAAATACTTGATGTGAGCCTAAAATATGCGGCTATCCTTCTTGGGTGAGATCTTTGGCTGGTGTAATTTACGTCATAGATGCTAGCTCGATAGTTGAATTGTTTATTCGATATCCTGTTGACAAAAGACATTTTCAAGTGATCTGGCAATCAACTAATAATTTGGTTATTTCGGAACAATTAATGTCGCACTATGAAGTATACCGTGAGCTCACTGAGCACCAGACCCAAGTCAGCATATGGTGTAAGCAGCATCGTGGATTATTCATAGAACTTGATTCTGATCAAATTAACCTGTTACCCGATGTTCAAGCACAATATGACCCAGAATATTGGAGACGTAACCAACTACAAACCGGACCTTGGGCCGATCCATGGATAATTGTACTTGCAATTCTATTGAGAATACGAATGAAATCAATTGATGAAACTATAGACGTAAAAATCGTGACTGAGGAGAATCCTACAAAAACAAATAACATCCCTAAAATCGCAAATCACTTCGGTATTCAATCATTAAAAATTCTAGACTTATTTGACGAAATATGTTAACCATATCAGAGACGATTCGGAATCGATTGTGGCCCTATGTAAAAGGTCGATGAACATGAATGTATTAGGGCCAATTGTTTTGTTTTGTTATCGTATGCTTGCTATATCTGAATGTCCAATGACAAAGAAATGCATGAGATGGCTATTGTAATATCTCGCGTGGGCATATAGTTCAGGCAATTGAGTGTGTGGAGATGGTCGCACATGATTTCAAGGCAAATATGAACCTATATACTTGACAGAACATGTTCCACGATCTTCAACATAGATCGTACTTTTTCATCACTATGCACACGTGACTCTAGTATATTCCGAACCTCCGCAAAACAAGGTCTTGCATCAGGTCCTAGCTCAGCAGGGTTAACAAGTTTACCAAGTTCAACCATGTTCGTGATGTGCCGATCCTGAGCCTCCGGAGGCAGATCATTCAGTCGAAGAACCCATTTTCGAAGGCGCTCAAGATATTCGATGTTTGCTTCAAGCAGCGCCCTATCGGATTGTACAGGATCGTGTCCAGTCACGAGATAGTCCCAGTCCATTGAACGGTATTCTACGAGTGTGGCGATATATTGATCAAGGTCCCCATCGGAGATGTAAGGTATTGGCGATTCCACATTGTCGCCTACGAAGAGGACCTTGTCCACATGATCAAAACAAGATGAAGAATCATAGGTATGGCCGGGAGAATGAAAGAGTTCTATGGCCCCGTTATCTAGAAAGACCACATCTGTGAAGATCTGATTCGGAAGGACAAGTTCGATATCACCGCACTTGTGTGAACTGAACTGGACAAGATCACGTTCTCCATTCTTCTCAAGTGCTTCATAACACGACTTGTGCGCATAGATGCTATCTGTTGAAAAAACACTGTTTCCCCAAACATGATCATAGTGGTGATGTGAGTTAAAGACTATAATCTGCTGATCATTGTTTCTGTGTGCTTCAACAAATCTCTTGACATGTTCCATGGGCTCGGGGCCACACGATGTGTCACAGATGACAATCTGATCCGAACCTATGATGAGGTATGTGTTGTGAAAATACGGATCAGTGAATGAAAAAAGATGACCACGAGATCCAATTGAGCTCTGTTTCACTGGAGATCACGCTTCCTTTGATTACAATGTAATTGGCAGGTATTTACATATTCCTCGAAAGAGCCACCAAAAGAAATTTCGTCGCACAATGCCAAATTACTCGTCTTTTGAATAGTGATTGAATCTTCAGAGATTACAAACGAGTTGCATATTGAAAAATACGGAAGTCATAGAAACGGTTTCGACAGCCCGTTCGAGTTCGGAATAATAGATTAGGTCCTATTTTAGACAGTTGTAATTTATGATAAATACCGCTCTAATCAGAGGAGCCTTTACATTCATCAAAAATGTTATACAGCTTTGCTAGAACGACTAAATGAGGAATAATGCGATCAGGTATATGTCCAAAATGTGGCAGTACGAGAATTGCAGGGCCACACAACCTCCATGCAAGTGACGACCATCTCAAGATTGACCTTCCGGGAATCCGCACGGCAACGCTGCTTGCTCTAACATGCATGGAGTGTGGATATACGGAGTTGTACAGCGATAAGTATGGCCTTGAGAATATTCGAAGTGCGGGTAGGGTCTATAGAAGTTCCAATCCGCCTATGACAAAGTGCCCACATTGTGGCGCACCAATTCATCTTGGAGAAACAATGTGCAAAGAATGTGGGTATGAGTTTTAGGTTTAACTGGCGGTGAAGACGAAGAGGCACAAAATGTGATTAGCGGGGATAACGAGGAGGATTCTGAACCTTCTTCAACAGGCTTTGAAGAATTTCAGCAAGATCTCAAGAAACGACAGAGGAACCAAATGATCCGTGGCATGTTTCTCCTATTAGGGATGTTTTTGCCATTCACGCTAGTGATCCTCAATGTGTCAGATTTTGTTCTGCGTGCTGCTTCACTCGTTGTGGGAATAGGAATTTCATTTATTGGAGTCCTACTGATAGGAATGTCTTTTCATATGGATTCGCCTGTTTTCAGAATCAGGCTACTTTACAAAATAAATCCGAATGTCTTCATCTCTGACAAGTTTGCTGTAACAAAGTATAACGAAGTAATTATTTTTGTACTCTTATCCGGGAATAATAATATTTACCTTGCATCGCTCGACTTGCTGAATGCCGTTCGAGCAGATAAAATAAAAATACCTACAAATGTGTCCCCAAGATACGGAAGCATGTATGCAGGGTTTCAGATCGTAAAACGGAACGGTTTATTCGCGATTCCGACTCCGGAGGGCGTGATTGTTGCTGGGGAATGTAGATTGATCATTGTCCCAGTCATGGCAAATATCCGACATTTGAACCTTCAAAGTTTCTCAAGAATGCACTTCCTTGAATTAGCTGACCTGACAGAGGCAGATGACCAATGAAGAAAAAACATACTGAAGACTTTCAACCAATAGCAATGTCCGAGAGTGAGATCATCGAGAGGCTCGACAGGAATAAAGACAGGCTAATCGCTTTGAGTATTGTCACCGGTGTTGTTTCACCTCTTTGCTTATGGTATTGTATCAGTACAAACTTATTACAAATGGGGGATTCGTGGAACGCTTATTTTGCAGGATTAGTTTTTGTTTCCTTTGAAGTTGTGTTATTGCAGAGAGTCTTCAGGATCAAATCGATCAAAACACGAATTAAGATACTCCAGCATATCAGCACTGATGTTGTGATTATGGACAACTACGCTGTAACAAGATTCGGGGACGGAGTGATTTTCTGTTTCCTGTCTAAAATTAATATGATATATATTACTCAACTCGACTGGCAAAATACAGGTCCTTCTGAGAGAGTTCAGGTTCCAACTGTATTCTTAGGTTCTGAATTTAGAGAAGCGGCGGGATTCACAGTTGCGGTTCGATTGGGGAAATTCTCAATCCCAACTCCTGAAGGTGTAATTAATTCAGATGCAAGTATGCTCATTGCAATTCCAATTCGGATGAACAAATCACAGATAGATCGCAGCAATTTCACACGAACACGAATCCTTGAGATAATTACTAGTCTCGCAAAAGAGACCTAATTGACGTACTTTGATTGCATTATGTCAAGACATAGTTGGTATTACTCATCGTGAATAATCACAGAAACAAATAGTTAACAAAAAGCGGTGTAATTAATTACACCGATTTTCTTGAAGTCTAGTTTCTCAGTGTCTGGGAAATAAAAAGAACAGATAGTCAAGAAGGAATACTCCCTCTTGACTTGTCAATTAGATAGTGAATTTTACACCACAGTTCTCACATTCAACAACATCACCAATAACAAATGACTTTGTGAATGGAGCTCCACAATTCGGGCATCAAGGTAGATCAAGTTCCGCTGAGGCATCTTTACGAAGTTCACGACCTGCTGCAGAGGCGGAGACCGAAGTGAACTCGTCAGTATCTTTGTCAAAAGTTCCTTTTATTTCACCCGAAGCTATCAGAAACAGAGTGGCTCGCCTTACAACGTCAGTAGGAATATTCAAGATTTCTGATAATTCGTTCATACTCACACGTGGATATGATTTCAGAGCACCCAACACAAGTTCCCTGGTTGTCCCTGTTGAAGACGGAATCTCTTCGGGCATTTCTTCTGCACCGATCATACCTGACGGTTCGTGTTTACTAGTCATTTTCCATAGTCCACAAATGACTGCTAATCCTGCAAGCGCCACTATACCGATAATAGTGGTGGCACCAAGTACTTGAGGGGTATCAGGCGTTGTTGAACTGACATATGCCGAAGTTGTGGTTGTAGTTGTAGTTGATCCACCAATTCCAGATGTATCAATGTTGATCCCATAAGAGAAAGTTACTGTATCTACTTCATCTTCAGCTGAAAATACTATGTACCAGTCCCCTGAAGAAGGAATTGTGAAAGAGTCAATAATTGCAATGTGATAACCGTCTTTGCGATCGAACTTGGTTGCATAGCCTCCAGATTTCCACGAGTTGTAGTTGGTCTCGTCACAGATAAAAAATTGAGTCCATCATTTGAGAAGAATGTAGAGAAGTGCCCTGATAGTACGGTCCCCTTTTGGAAATACCCATGAAGCGCAAAATATTCATCTGGTTCCAAAACCTTAGCATAGCCTGTTTCGTCATAGGTTGAGGAAGAATAGTAGGGGGAATTATCATCGTTGATATCGACGCCTAAATCAAATGAAACAGTACTTGAACCGTCTTTGTTGCTGTATACTAAATACCATGAGTCAGTATAGGGGGTAGTGAAAGAAATCCACATAGTATGCATGTTGTCTTTTTTATTATATACAATTGCACTGTAACCTGCTTCCCATTCGCTGTAATTATCTGCATCACAAATGAAGAAATCTAGACCCATAGTATCTTCATCAGTTTCGATGTACCCTGAAACAGTATCGCCTTTTGATAGGTCGAGTTGCTGGTATAACCATGATCCTGCTGGAACACTTTGATCCGTGTGTTCTCCGTCCCATGGTAATGCCTGTGCTGGAGATGGACTTGCCGCTAAAAAAATAGTGAAAAAAAAGCAAAAGCCAATAGGACAGTTTTATGCATTATATGCAAACCTCCTGAAAGAAAATATGGTATAAATTAACAAATGATAAACATATACCTTTCTGTATACGGCGATTCGTGATTTAAATCGCAGAATCGTTAATCGTTCTACTGTTCCTCTTATAAATTTGCTGGGCGGGCGCGATCCACACGATTTCACCAATTTTATTAAAACAAATAGGTAGAATTTTATGTCAAAAGAAAAACTCCTTCTTACAACGCATTATAAATTTACAATTGTTTAGAGATAGTAGGATATATTAAACTCAATCTTAGTATATTATCATGGAATTTAGGAACATCAATCGGCGCTGAGAAAGAATGGCACGAACACATTGGACCAGTATTATTGGAATCCCCATCATGCTACTGGCAGTATATGGCTTTTATCTGAGCGGTCCTCCTTGGAACACAGCACGTGGTGCAGCAGCCATATATTCAGTATTGGCATTTCTATTTGTCACTTTGACGGCCTCACTCGGTTATCTCCAACGAATCGATGATTCACCGGCTCACATTATTTACTCCATGGCAACAGGGTATTCTGCGGTCGTGTTCGCAGGCGCCGCAGTCTTCTACACGTTTCAAGCACAATCAATTGCGATACACACACGATCAGCAGGAATTTTTCTCAATCTAGTAGCGTTTGCAAACGCCGGACTATTGGTCTTGGGATATGCCTACCGGCTGCAGAAAGCCGTGGCTGAAGATTCAAGACGCTATAGTAAGACTACTAATTCGATCATAGTCTTTGTACTTGCAGGTATTTTCGTAATGTTCATGTTCATTGCGAGGTCACCGCTGCCAGAGATCTATTTTCTCATAGGTGGCTATGTCGCAGGGGCAATTGCTACAGGATCATTTCTAATATCAGCGTTAATTTTCTTTCAAAAGCGTAATGAGATGCAACTTCCAGATCCTGTACGACTGTCCAAGTCAATTGTCTTCATCAGCGCAGCATCATTTGTTCTTGTGTTAATCCTACCCGGACCCTCATCGATATGGGTCTTCTCGATGGGTTTTATGGCAATAGGACTCATCTATGCTACTGTCGCAGTTGTACATCCCTATCTTCTAGAAACAGGAGTGAAAAAACGGATTGCATACTTCTTTGCCATAGGTATCAACCTGATTGTTGTACTTCCGTTTTTGGTGGCATATTATATTGAAGGGCTGGTCCCGGGATTCGTATTTATTGACATCGGATTTTCAACCGTTAATCATATTGGGCTGGCACTTCTTGCTGGGGGATCCGCCTACCTTCTACATTCACGATCCGCGAAAAGTCCTGCACCATGGCGGTCACCAATAGTATTATTATTTATATTCTGGTGTGTTGCCGAGTTCGCAGTGGGGGTATCTCCATTTATCACATCAGTCTATCAGAATAGTGAGACCGTAGTGCCATATATTATTGGAGCAATTGTTTCCACATTGCTACTCACGATCGCGTATGGTCGCACACTAGTTCCGAAGCAGGACGTTAATCTTCAACCCACCATGACAACGTATCTATCCATGGTTGCTATTAGCTTTCTTTTACTCATCGGTGGGGAACTCATTAGTTCCATAGGATCGGTGATCATTCCGATTCAGTATCACACACCTCTTGCAGCCGCATTCATGTTGCTCTTTGGATATGCTGCACTATTTGCTCTCCTCAACCTCTCCTTTGCACTTGTAGGCATATATGGGGGACATTTGACTATTGATAGCAATCTTGCAGGACTTAATACAGTGTGGATCATTGGTATTCTATTACGTGCCAATTTCACTGTTTGGACTGCGGGCTGGTGGATGAGCGAACTTGTCTTTTTAGGAGCCACTATGATCAGCATTCTCTATCTTGTCAAGACCTATGTTGAAGTTATCGAGAGGCGAAATGATTTCGAGAGTAGAATGAGAATTCAAAAGAACATCTTGACCTCCGAATTGCTCTCGCGACTGAATGTATCTACTGAGATCATTGAACGACTGGGAACCGAGAGAATGGTTGACAAACGGCTTGATCTTGTATCAAAATCTCTGAGCGAGCTCTCGAGAGCGGAGGATATTGTCCGTTACATGAATGTCATACTTCTTGGCAAGAAATTTGCCCCCGAGGACTTGTCAAATATCGGCCTTGCTGAGATGATCCAGTCAGTGATCACTCAAGAAATCTATGGCGTCACTCCCACTATTGAAACGATCGATGATGATTGTTACATTGCCGCCAATACGTTACTTATCGATGCCATCAAGAGCCTCCTCAAGATTACTATATTGCGCGTAGGAACGGCCAAGGCCATAGAGGTTGTCGTCCAACGTGACGATGACACGACGACATGTATCGCGGATATTTCTATGCGGATCGAGACTGAAAACGCAGTAACAAAACGTGATCTTATCTCGCGGTACGTTCAAGGCCCAACAATTGAAGCCACTGAAATATCATATGCCAAGCGTTTGATCGATCTCTTTGATGCTACGATTCAGTTCACTACGGAGGCAATAGGCGAAGACCAGTTAGAGACCACGATCATCATGCGATTCCCTCTTGCCAAGAATCATGTGCCATAAGAGAGTTTCATAATCTCTTACAAGACTATGATGTTTTTTCGACCAGCCCCTGGAAGATAATAGATGATAGGTAATGTACCTACACAATACTTTTCTTTATGATTTTCTCCATACTTGAGTTGGTTAACAATATTGGAAAGTAATCACAAAGGAAGCATTCTTGGACTCCCCCTCATGCTTCTTTATGTCTGGGCGTTCTACGTGAGTGGACCTCCATGGAACTCCGCTCTAGGTACCACGGCAATCTACTCTGCAATAGCATTTCTCAGTGTGACTCTTACAGTTTCTTTAGTCAATCTCTTACGTACTCAAAATACTATTGCAAACCAGATTCTGACGGGTGTCACCACGTATGGATTCTTGATCTTTGCAGGCTCTGCGATCTCAAACATATGGCGCACAAATAACACCGTTGTTCATGCTCACACATCCGGAGTATTTCTTAACCTGATTGCCCTGATGGTAGCCGGAATTCTATTGTTGGCATATAGTGTTCTAGTAGATAGGCCGGTACAAGGCGAAACCCGCGGGGTCACCAGATACTTGGTGAAGATAATCGTACTAGTTGGCGTCAGTATCTCCATAATCTTCACGTTGATCATACAGGCAGAAATAGTAGAGAGCATCTTCCTTGTAGGAGGATATCTTATTGCGGCAATCGCATCTGTTTCATATCTTAGTGCAGGTCTCCTGATCTTTCGAAAACGACGGACGATTACGGTAAATGATCCTGTCCGCTTGTCTATCGCAATCTGGTTTCTTGGCATCTCGACTATTATTCACGCATTGATATTATCTGCACCATCAGGACTATGGTTACTTTCGATGGGGTTCATTGCGATGGGGTTCATATATGCAATCACAGGCATCACTGTACCCTATCTCATTTCAATCGGGGTCGATTCTAAAAGATCCTATCTCTTCGCTATAGGAATCAATGTAGTCGTCTTGGTCCCATTTCTCGTAGCATACCTGCTCGATTATCTTACTATCGGGTTCTCATTTATTGACGTTGGCCTGACGATGAGCATTCACATCTCTGCTGCATTTCTTGCTGCAGGAGCTGGATTTATCCTCTACATGAGAGCGAGAAAATCACCAGCGGCTTGGCATACTCCAATAATCTTGCTGTTACTATTCTGGGCAGTTGCAGAGATCGAGGTTGGCATTTCACCTATTACTCCAGGATATGCCAATACAGAAACGCTGGTTCCGTACATTACTGGTTCAGTCATCGCTACGTTGCTTCTCATCTTTTCATACAAGAATACGTTCTCGCCCCGACTGAGCGAAAACCTGTGCAGATCAAAATTATTTTTCGGAATGATGGCCATCGTCTTTGTCTTTTTGCTGGGGTTCGCCCAATTCGTCCGCGATCTGATTTTTCTGTTACTTCCAAATCTATCCCAAGCAACATTCGTTCAATCTGCATTAGCCACATCATTTATGATTTCATTCAGTTACCTCTCACTATTTGCGCTCCTCAATCTTTTCTTCGCATTGATTACTATGTCTGGAGGCAAGTTCACATTTGATATGAATATTGCAGGTTTCTCGGCAATCTGGGTCGTAGTCGTGATCTTGCGAGCGAACTTCACTATCTGGTCAACGGGGTGGTGGCTGACCGAGTTTCTCCTCTTCGCAACCGCAATATTATGCATTATGATAGTTCTGAAGAGATATGTTTACGAAGTCAAGACCACCAAAGAATTCGAAAAGCGAGTACTCATCCAGAAGGAATTGCTCTCATCAAATCTTCTCTCTCAGATCCAGACAGTTGCAAAATCAATTGAACTGCTTGGGCGAACGGAGGACATAGACACTCGTCTTGATATTATGTCACAGGCATTGAGCGATCTCTCTCGGGCCGAGAGTATTACCCGGAATATTGATATCCTTCTCTCAGAGGAAAGATTCTCACCGGATAGCCTGCTGCCTGTCGATTTTGTTGACGCCCTCAAATTCGTGATCACTCCAAAATTCTGTGGGTGCGCTCCAGAAATCAGTCAAGTCCGCGGAGAGTATTTTGTCTTAGCTAATGACCTACTCGTTGATGCGATATCTAATGTGATTGGACTCATCGTTACAAGAATTGGATTAATCAACTCTGCTAACATAGAACTCGCTCAAAGGTCATGGAAAGGGATCACTTATGTCGTAGCTAATATGGACTTGACGGTTCTGACCAAAGATGCGACTAAGAAACAAAATCTGCTTCTTCGCTATACTAGTACAACCCTACATGAAGCTGTAGAGATAGCTTACGCTCGGCGCTTGATCTCCCTTTTCGGAGGATCCATTATAATCACCCCAAACACTCTCGACGAGACCCGCCTCTCAATAAAAATAGAAATTTCGCTTATCGCGGCCTCCAAGGAATAGCACGTAAGGTCTTATTCTCTCATATGAGAGTTAAGAAAATCTATTCACTGCAACCAACATCTTGCTGCGAAGACTTGTTATAGAACGAACAGCGTGTAACGACATTAAAGACAATCACAAGGGAGATACCGAAAATTATCAACATGAATAGATCACGTGAGCCGATCAGATCAATGATGCTTGGTAATGTTACCACAATGAGTTGAGTAACAATCAGTGCTACAACAAGTGCAAGTAGTACACTGCTCGAAATTACCAATAGCACGAGCAAAGTCGATCTCGGAGTGGACTGTTGATCATCCTCATCCTTACGGATATTTTTTTCTTCAGTAGAAGTCGGCGGTGCGCCTCTGAAGACGTGGATTTTTGCAGCATCGGGATGAATTCCATATATCTCCATCACAGGATTCGTTTTCTGCTGAATAGTTGGTCTTACCTCTCGTATGAAAGTACAGGGGATAGATACGCCGACTATCACGAGGAGAAAGATCATTTTTACTGGAACGGGTGTGATAAACCACCACAGCATTAGAATAATTGGGCCAATATACAATGATAGGGGAATCCAAATTCGTGATCTCCTATTCTGTTCTAGGTCCAGTAATGCATCGGCCAAAATAGCCTCACCCTCCTCGGGTCGCGTTAGCATGTCTGTGCAAGCAGAGGTTGAGATCACAATAACATTAGAGAGAACTGTTGCGAAATGTACGAATATTGGTTTTGTGGACTCGTAAGACCAGACTTCAACTTCGTCACTGTATCCGATTTTTGTAGCCGCATTATGTAATAGATACTGAAACTCTTCATCCTGACAAGGAATTTTATACCGTATTATTTGATAGAGTTGAATAATTAATATAAACGTCGCCCCAGCAATGAGCTCGCCAATCATAAGTAGGACAAGATCAGCAATGTTTGTATCCAGCAGATATTTTAAATAAAATGGGCTCGGCAAAATGGCCAGACAAAAAGCAGACGATAAGGTCAGAACTATATCTTGATGCAGAAATAGAGGGGCATTATTCGGCCGCGCTGCTGTGCCTTCATCTCCCAAAGTGTACAACTTATCCAGGGCTCATCACTAACACGTGATAACGCGAATCAATGGTTATTACTTTTTCCCGAATAATATATAATAATGCTCTATCTCTTTACTCGCTATAAAGACCCTTGAGGAATAATAATGGCCTCTCGAAATTCGACACCTTCGGTTGTGACAAACGACCGGCCAGTATACACAACTTCGGGGTATGAATTGATCACATAGATACGCAATGGGAAGGGAAACTGCGACTTGAGCAGACGAATTAATTCGATTAGTGTGTCTTGATTTGTGGAATCGTGACGTGAAGGTTCTTGAAGAATGTCAGCAAGCCGCCTCTTGTCGTGATAGTAAAATACTATGGATAAAATAGCGAGCACAAAAAGAAACCCGATTAATAATTCAAAAAGTAATTTTGGTGAGATCGGAAATATATCCGAGTCCAAGACTGAAAAGTCATTATGTATAACTATCAGGAGCATAGATACTATAAAGACACCAACTAGTTCTAGTTTTGGATAAGAAGACCGTGATTTCCACACACGATCAAGTAGGGACTTTGGCCAAGTGACAAGATTTCCCAGGTGGATAATTGCAGTTCTCAACACCATTATGGACTGTATTCTATTAATCATAAGCGCCCGGATCTCGTACGGGACATATGGATCAGAGACCCTTCCGATCTCAGTATCACCAATCTCCCTCAAGTCAAGGAATCCAAGAACATTCCCCAAATTTCTTCGGGAGAGACCATGAAATCTGTAATTCTGAAATTCAATGACAGAGTTATAGACTCCATACAAGAGGGCGGGGATTCCAATTATCAACGCTGCATATGAATATATTAATAGAAACATGGATAGACCATTCAAAGGGAATGGCATAAGAAATAACATGCTTCCAAAGATAACCGTGGTAAAACCAAGAGCAAGAGGCATCGAGCGTTTTTTCATGTCACCATAGACATCAGATGCATTACTCTCGACTCGATCAACAAAGTCATCATGACCTTTGGCACGTAGCAGTTGCTGCCAATCTTCAGAGACCTCGCTATCCTGTGAAGGCGACACAATTGTCTCCTCCTCTGGTAAAGAAACATCAACTTCCATGGATTCAACGGATTGTTCCTTGTCTCTCTTTAGACCAAGAAACTGGATACTGCGCTCAAATGCAGTATCGAACGATAAGCGGACTGCTCTGATAGTGTGATCGTGTCTGACCAAATAGAAGGCGACTGCGATTGTGCCCAGAGCTATCGCGCCCCAAAAATACGATATTTGGCCAGTTGCAGCAAGAACTACCATAGCACCAAGAACTACAATGTTCATCACGAACAGAAATCTATCGCGTATGACCCGACGGCGGAACTCATCATCAAAGAGCATAAATGAATGGTATTGCGGAATACCCGGCCGACCGTAGCGATTTACTCCGAACTGACTCGACTCTGATTCCAAGGCATAGATGATTACGGCCAGAATGACGACCGGAATGACAAACAAGTATCCAAAAAAGAAACGGAGATGAATTGATACACCTAGAGCCAGTAGAGATCCCAGAATGATGATTTTGAAAATTGTCGTGCGATCGTGAAGATTCTTTGACAGCATACCGAACTGGCCAGTGACAGGTTTCAGGATGTCTTGGGCCATCAGGAGATCATGGTCGTGAATAAGATCTTTAAAATCGAACCCAATGACGTTGCCCGCTTGTCCCAGTAGATTTTTTGTGAGATCGTTGAACAGGTAGGACTGGCGTAGTAGTCGAAGCGAGTCTTCATGATTTTCCAAGACCACTCTCCGACCAAGATTGATACATAACCAAAAGGCATTGCTTAATGATGGTTCACCAGTCTGATGACTCTGTGATTCGTTTTTGCCCTTAGTTGCTTCATCTTGAGTAATGCATTTTTCACTAACAAATACTAGCAGCATTAATCCGAAAAGTATTGCAAATAATTGTGTCAGTAGAGTGGTAATTGATTCAACGATGAATGGTATCACCGGTTGAAGCCAACCTATGAGTTCTATATACAACAAAAGACCAAAGACTATTGTTACAGATGACAGGCTGATCGAGACCCCATAGGTCTCCCATAGAATGGATAGAATAAGATAGGAAAATGCCCCCGATATGAGTAAGGGAATGATCGATGAAATAATATTACTTATACGTAGTAACGTTTCAACAAGTGTTGCATAAGGGCCCAGCACAGGATTGAACCATGTGTATACTAGAAAGATCGGGCCTACAATAATAATATTAAAACCGAATAGTACAGCTAGCAGTGAGCGATCAAACTTGGTTAGCTCGTGATGAAAGTGGAAATAGTCTCTTCGACGTAATCCGTCAATTAAGGCACTTGTCAAAAAGGATAATAAAAATAAATGGGCCACCCAAGGCAGTACTGAACTGTCAAAGACCACAATACACACCACTTTATTCTTATAATTGAACGCGGTCAACGAGACTTGAAGTGTTGAGATTGATGAGGATATGTTTCAATCATTCACATAGTATGAGTGTTATACCTACTAGTGATCAGTATCACTCCCGCTCCTTTGATCGCTATGGCCAGTCTTACTTAGTCTATTAAAAAGTATTTCCAACTATAGGTGAGTGATGCATTACTGAACGGACCATTATTTACGTCAGTACGTCTCCCGAGTTTCCAAGACGAGTCGTATCACTACACGGAGTCCTATACCAACCACGGAGCGATCTTTCCCATCGTCCCACAATACTCACATTGGAAAATGCGGTCCTGACCAACCTTCCTCAAGTCGATGGAACCTCCACATCTCGGACATGTTGCTATGGGACACATTCGCTCTTCAAGAATCACAATATGTTCTCGGATATCGTACATGACATCTACAAAGAAACCGCTGAGAATCCGCGGGTCATCAGAATAGATGCTGATCGTGAGAACACCCCCGCGTGCCGAACCCGTCACCTGCATCTCCGCGGCAAACTGATACTTGCCATACCTCGTCTGACCAACATAGCACGCATACCCGAGATAGACCCCATCGTCATACGTCTCCTCAGAGTGATCCACAGGTACAAGTCCGCTTAGTCGTGCCTCGGCCATGTGGAGTACGACGCGCGGCGCGCCAGTGAATTCAAAAGACGAACAATTTCGAGAGAGAGAACCGCTCTTTAACCGTGCAAAGACCTCGTCAGCCCGTTCGGTCGCTGTGAGCATTGGGCAAATATTGACGATCCGTTTGGGTGGAATCTTGACATAGCGGATGACCTCGTTCTTATTCACATAACGAACGGTGCCAGTATATTCACCATCAACACATCGAAGAGGTCTCAGCCAAAAGATCGCGCTCTGAAAACCGTTTGGTTGGATGCGCCCAAGCTTTTGACTCCGCGATGTCTTTCGCACGAACTCAAAACCATCCGGGACATCGACGAAAACCGTCACGTTAGTGATCTGATACGATCCCGTGTTCGTCACTTTTATTGCGAGCTTGAGATATTCGCCAGCAGTATCAAATCCACTCTCTACGTCTATTGGACCACTAACTTGATCTTGCGTCATCTCTGTTGCGAGCACTCTGGGAGCAGTTCTTGATGCTGACACAGATTCAACTCGTGAATGCTTCTCACAAGCCAATAGTTCTTGACCTTCTTGTGTTGTCACTAATCCATAGGGCGATACAATCGAGTCCTCGAAGAGACCATCCAAGTCCGGAAGATCGGGGAATCGTGTAGAATGTTCAGAATTAATATTATAAAATACAGACTTGCCACCATAGAGAATTAGAGCCACAGCCATGAGTGACGCACTAACAACTAAGATTAGTCCAAGAGTTCGCCCTCCAGCCAAAGAGGTCTCACTAGTTGTACTAGTTGTGTTTGGTATAATATAGGTCGGTTCTTGAGTTATGTCCGAACTTGGTGAATACGTCTCTAATGTGACAGAGGCAATTCGTGGTGCTTGTTGGGCAAATTTTGTAATAAATAAGTCATCAATGTACACGATACTATCAGAGAGTGAGAGGAACTTCCAAAATCTAGTGTTGTGGCCATATGAAGCATTCGTGCCAGTGAATGTCCAATTTGACAATCCCTGAAGAACCGAAACGTATGCATATCCATTATCAACACACATCTCTATTGTGGCCCACTTGCAAGGATCCCACGTCAGTGATCTATTACCACCTCCGCCATACCCAATTTCGGCATGAAACCCTTGGACCGAGTCATTAGAACTTGAGAACAAGGTGTATGAAGCGGTCTCCTGTATTGTTGCAGTCTGATTTGAAAAAGACTGATAAAACGAATATGCACTTGCGTTCCGTACACGGATCTTATAGAACACTCTTGCTCGCTCGCTTACCGGATATTTTGTATATAAAAATCCGCTATCTACACCAGGCGCATTACATATTAGTTGACCCTCCACGATCGCATAACTTCCTTGAGAAGTTGATGCCCATTTGTTCGTCCAATCAAGAGAGGATTCGTTAAAATCATCGAATAGCAAGAATGTGTTCTCTCCTGATGACGTTGTTCCAAGATAGTCATCAGTGCCAAAATACATATAAATTATTTTAGAGGTCTCTAAATTGTCGATCACCTTTACCCAGAATGTTGCATTGTCCTTGGGTCTCAAATTCTGAATCCAGTAACTTAACAGGGTGATCCCATCTCTCCGTGTAAAACGAATATCTCCAAAATCGGGCTGACAGAGCCGATTACAAAATACATCATTCCCTTGAAAGGAACCGTTACTGTAATGGACAGTTATTCGGATCTGATAGTTTGACCCGACCCCCTTAGATCCAGTGATGTTAATGGCACGTCTATAGTTCCAGCCTTTGAGCCAGTAAGTGGTATCTGCTATGCCAAAGTTTCCTTGAACATCATGTGTTTTGTTATCAACAGTCAATGAATTAGAAGTCAGGATCACAAATGATGGAATAGCAAGCATTCCCGGAAAAAGAAGTATTATTGCTACCAAACAGAGACTTTTACCCATCTGTTGCCCCTCTATTCGAGACCATTCTACATTCACATGTAAATGGTATCGTCATGAGTTCACTCAATACTATGTTGGCTAAATTTGTATATCTCCTTTTCTCTCATGGTCATGGAATATTTATTTATAAATAATATGTACGAGTCATATCGATGTATATGACGATTGAGGTTGAGTGGTAATGCGTATACTACTCCATTGATCGAGACATGAGACCTGTAAAGTGTGATCTCCTGCCGCGATCTTGAGTCAGGCTCCGAATAACTTGGGTTGTGAGCAGCCTCTGGATTTTGATCCCTTTGCCGTTCTTGGCGCATCTATGATCGTATTCCTTCTACGTCAGATCATATTGAACGGTGACAACGTTTGATGCATGAACTAAGGAACTACCAATTCTTTAGGCCATCTAATCTAGCCATGGTGAGGCCTTGCCCATAGTCCCACAGTACTCACACCTGTAGATCCTATCGGGCCCCACCTTTGTGAGATCAATAGGTGCACCACACTTGGAACAGGTCGCAAGAGGACACATCTTCTCCTTGATGATCTCAATGTGTTGGCGAATATCATACATGATGTCCACAAAGAACCCGCTCAAGATCCTCTCGTCATCTGAGTATATGCTGACCGTGAGCACTCCGCCCTGGGGAGTTCCACTGACCTGAATCTCAGCAGCGAACTGGCTCTCACCATATTTGGTCTGACCAACATAACAGGCATACCCTAGATACATCCCGTCCTCGTATTCGTGTTCGGAATGATCCACTGGTGTGAGACCGCTTAATCGGGCTTCTGCCATCTTGAGCACTGCACGAGCATTTCCTGAAAACTCGAAGGAGGAGCAGTTGCGTGCAAGGGCACCGCTCTTTAATCGAGAGAATACCTCATCGGCCCGTTCAGTGGCTGTGAGCATAGGGCAGATGTTCACCAACCGCTTTGTGGGGATCTTGACGACCTGCTGCGTTCCATGCGCGTCCACATACAAGACAGTTCCACCATATTCACTGTCCACACAGCGAAGTGGCCGCAACCAGAATATCGCACTCTGGAAGCTGTGCCCTGCAATATTCCCCAGCTTTTGCATTTGTGAAGTATCTCTCGCAAATTCGAAGCCATCGGGAACATTCAGAATCACTTGAACATCAGTGATGATGAGATCGCTTGTGTTTTCCACTTTGACAGCTAACTTGAGATATTCTCCAACAACATCAAATCCACTTTTTACTTGGATGGGATCATTTGAGGTGGATTTGGTCATAATTTTCTCAAACACACGTGGTACTCTTCTGGTGGCGATGACATCTTGAACAATGGCATCCATTTGAGGCGATTGCGGAGATATCTCTCGTGGTACGTGATCGGTAATTCTTTCACCGGGCGATTCTAAAAGTGATTGGGGTTCTTTACGTTCCTCTGCCTTCGATGAACGATCAAAGGTGAGATGTATTTTCTCAGAATATTTACGAAACACCAAGACTGCAACCACAATAATGCAAATTCCTAATCCAAAGAGGGAAAAACCAGCTATTTGGTAGAGCAAGGCAGGATTGTATGAACCACCATAATCACCGTTATATTCTTCATTACCAAACGAAGAGATGCTCGGCTCATTAGTCACAAAGTTCCGTAAATATACCCAGTCAACCTTTCCATGAACATCCGCAGGACCATTACCGATCAAGGTAATGCGAAATTGAGTGTCAGTTGCACCAGTACCGGATTCCAGAGTGGTTCCATCGTAGGATAAACTGATGAAAGTGGATGTGACTTTTGTCTCAAAATTATGATATGATCCCGCCCAAGTAAATGCATCAACTGTGGGAGTCGAGGCATGAATAGTATGGGCTATCTTTTGAGACCCATCGGCATCGCGTCTAAATCCAATGAAATTATGAAGACCGTTCGTGTAAGTGTCTTCATTGTTGTTAGCGGCATCGTCCAAAGCCAGCCCCCATGTCATTCCATATCCTGATGTTGGCCAATCAGAATACAGTCTGGCTCCAACCGCATAACCACTAGCATATAGCCAACGTTGATCGGTCCCTATACCTTGATTATACGAATTATCCTGCGGCTGGTCATATTGCCCATTATTTTCAGTACCATCAGGAGATCCTACGTGATCCCATTTTGTAGTATCCAATACTCCATCATTGAAATCATCAAAGAACAGAAATGTCGATTGACCACTACTTGTTGTAGCGGTCTCTATGTTAGTGCCATAATATAAATAAATCTTCTGATCGGAACTCAAATCATCTGTAACTTTGATCCAAAACACTGCACTATCAGAATCTACTTTCTCTTGCATCCAATAGTTAAGGAGTGTCTGGCCATCATCGTCTACAAACCGGATATCACCAAAATCTGCTTGGCAGTGGCTTGCCGCAAACACATTATTTCCAGTATTAGTCCCAGTACCATAATGCACCTTCAGCATGATCTGATAGTTAGTACCCGCACCAGTCGCACCATCAATATTAATACATATTCTATATTTCCAGCCATATAACCAAGGAGAATTATGAATATTGATATTTTCCTCTTCGCCTACCGATGATACAGCCGGCTCGCCTTGGGAGGCATAGACCCATTTCCTGACAAAAATATCGTCAACATACGCAGAGTGCTTGCGCCATCGATTAGAATACATCGGTCTTATTGCATCAACATAGTTTGTATTGCGATCGTAAGTCGTCGCAAGACTGATCGTATGTGTGGATCCACTCGTGTAATCCTCAAGTATTGCGGTACTTCCATCGTGAAATTTGAACTCCCAATTTTGCCATGTAAAGGAAGTACCCTCAGTCCAGTCGGGAGTCGGTTGCTTGTAGTCGGTGCCATCATAAAACTGGGGATCATTATACCCTGTAGAATATTTCCAGACCCCATGAATGAGGACATTACCACTTGTACCTTGGACATTATCATACGTATATTCATCGGTCACTCGTTGGACCAACATATTTACAGCCACACCAGGGAGACCTCCAGGTAGTCCGAGGGACTTTGTCTGCACATACGTCTCTGCATCATCGGCTCCATCATTGTGTACCTCAAGGCATTTTCCGTCGCGGTCAGGATCATTGATGATTCGTATTCCATCATCATCAACAGGCGGATCCCAATAGGTCGTGGATGGATCCGCACCAACCACATCATTCTCAAAATCATAGAACCAAAGAAACGTATTTCGCCCATTACTAGTTGTTGTCTGGAATGCATTGTTGCCATAATAAACATAAATTACCTGATCCGAATCAAGATTGTTCAAGACCTCGACCCAGAAAACTGCATCATTGCTATCGGTCTTGCTTGCGATCCAATAATCCAGTTGTGTGAGACCATCATTACTTGTGAATCGCACATCCCCAAAATCTTCTTGGCAATGAGATAAAAGATAAATATTATTCCCGGAATCTGTACCTGAACCATAATGAAGAATTAACTTGATCTGGTAATTCGTTCCAGCATCTTCTACACCAGTGATAGTGATGGCCTTTCTATAGGTCCATTCTGCAAGCCAGTTTGTCGCTTGCGCGGGTGAAGCAGCATCGCTTAAAGAATTGGTGTCCGCCATGGCATGAATAGATGCTGTATTGGGAGTGATGATGGGAAACGCAAACGAACTTCCAATGAGTATCGTAATCACAAGTAGATAATACCCTCTCACAGGTTTGCCTCCATTTACTTGAAAGTAATCAATGATCTCGAGTGCTATAGTGCGTGCAACCGCATTTTATTCTATGTTTCAATTTATCCCGAAGTATTAAAACTTCGTATAAATTGCTAAGTTTACCTTTTGGGTTTTAATCCAGCCATGGAGAGGCCTTTCCCATGGTCCCACAATATTCACACCTGTGGTTCCGGTCAGGCCCCATCCTCGTGAGATCGATGACTATCCATGGAACAGTCGGTCTGCATGGCCAGAACCTGACACTCAGGTAGACAGATTGTATTATGAATGAGGGATCTATTCAAATCGTCCCTCCGCATATTTTTATGTGCATTCCTGTTTGCGTTGACAAATTTTGTTTATTATAGTTGGCACCCACAATAATGCCCACTCCATGAAGATATCATTTCCACCTTGTCACCCGTTCAGATCTTGGCCGAAAGGCACCGGACAGAGAATGGTTCCGTGCACGAACTAGAATTGCACGACCCTCCGAATTTCGGGTGTAGACATAGGACATCGCTCCGACATATTTGCGCCACATCTCAGCGAAATACTCGACATTCTTTTTTCTCATACCAATTAGTGATGGGACTGTATGATAATCTACACGCTCAAAGAACAGTAAATGGGATTTACGAATGAATAAATACCGTGGATTATCAATTGGCTCTAGTAGTTCTTGAAGAGCGTCCAAATACACCTACTTCTCCCGATTCGACCCGCCCTCAAGGTGACAATACACATATCCCGGCATACCTTCAATCTCTTCAACAACGACTCGTAGAGAACCAATATCTGTTCTGATCTCGCCCATGAATCGCAATGTCTTGAGAAGTGCCATTCCCACCTGTGACAGGCTCGACTTGATAGGACCATGTCTGACAAACAACAACAGAGCTTTGATCACGTGAGGCAACATCACAATAGCAGTGATAATTAGACCGATGCCAAATGCAAACCAAAACTGTTCATATATTGCTAGCTTAACTAAGCCTCGTAAGTATTCCGTAAAAGTGAACAGTCCCCAGAAGACCCCCTCCCAAAATAGAGCCGCGACAGTATTATAGAAGACAAAACCTCGTGGAAGATGCAGTCTATGAAACCGGACATCTTCAACTAATCGGACTCCCTCATCACCCCGGTGGAGTGCAGCCTCCCACTCTTCACGAACTTCTGCTCGATTCCGTGCCCGTTCAAACATCCGCTCATTCGATTTCTTAATTTCTTTTTTCTTGATCGGAGCACGTGGGATACCCAATCGAGTAAAACCATTTTCAATTACAGGTTCAATAAAGCTGATCCCCACAAAGGCTCTGAATCTGCGTTCCATCAGTTCATAGTCTTCGCCAGCCGAGTCCGCACCGGTCTCAACACAGACAAGATGCCATATGTTTGAGGTCTTGTCCGGATTCCCGTGCTGTGTCCGAATTGCTCGTCCTCTCATCTGATTCGAGAGCATATACGAGCCGACAAAACTTGCGATCACAAGAGAATTGATCGACGGTGCATCCCAGCCTTCACCTAACAGGGACTTTGTTCCGACCAGTACTTGGATCGCCCCACTGTTGAAGACCTCGGTGATGAGCCGGACGACAAGGTCTCGATCGGATCCAGTGAGCTGGACCTCAAGATACTCTGTAGAGAACGGAAGCGCACGAAGACGGAGACCATGAGGATCTATCCCCATCTTGTAGGCATGATCACGGATCGAGTCGGCAGCTGAGGCAGGTATGATAACTAGAGAACCGCTTAGTACACCTAACTGTAGTCCTTGGATCTTCGCCCTTCTAATAATCTCAAAGATCGGAGCGACACCAATCTTGTTGAGCGGGGTCTCATCATCAGAAGTGCGCGGCAAAGACTCTTTCCGAATATAGTCTGTCAGGATGACCATTCGCAATTGATTCCCAAGTGATCCGTATTCTATGCGAACAATGTCTACTACATTCACCATCTTTGAGAGGCTCTGCTTGAGTAACTTCTCGATACGCTTGTTTTTCCGAAGGCTGATCCGTCGTCGTTCTATGGCTCCAATCTTTCGAAGGTGATCGCGTATCTCCTCCAAAGTAATTGGAAGATTAGGTCTCTGGACTCCGGGCGGAAAGAGCAGTCCGGTCAGCAAAATCTCGAGCCACTCGAGATTAAGAGCAGGAATTGATTTGACTGAACCAGCCACTAATCGTACAGCCTGTTTCGGAAGTTTGATTTTTTTATGATTAAGAAATATTAGTATGCTTGAATAGAATGAAGGTTGATTGAGGATCTCCTCCTCATAGAGTTCTGGGTTCAATACCCAATTGTGTGAGTACAGATATTGCAGAAAGGATTCATTCATGTATAGTCGTTCAACAAATTCCTTGACTTCGCCCCTGAATTTTTTAATCTCCTTGTTCTCCTCCTTAGAAGGTGTTGAGAGAACAACAAGGTCCTGATGAGGACATAGGTCTCCTTCGGCCACCAGCTCAGGAACGGGAACCTCTGCATCCACCGGACCACAGAGATCTATGTAGCGTTGCCACTCAAATTCGGGCACATCATATGGAGGAGTTGCTGTCAGAGCGATAATTTTAATATTTGCGAGGCGATCTATCACAGAAGTCAGACTCTTCCACCAGCTGCTCCTAAGGTGATGTGCCTCGTCCAAGACCAGAGTACCGATCCCCGCATTTTGAAGGGCCTCAACAAGATCATTGACAACCATAGGAATCACAGGCTTACTCGCCTGAGTCTGGCCAAGAACATTTACAATTCCCAAATCAGATGCATCATCTGCATCCTCATTCAAAACAGTATCTTCATCCTCATCAACATCTTCGTCCTCACCCATATTATATGCCGAATGAAGTGCCTGATACGTTGAGACCGTAAAGAATCTAGGATTCCGAATATCCTTTGAAACCCAAGGGGGAACAGTAGAACCTGCGGGAAGAAAGTATTCAACAAGTCGTTGGACCCATTGGTCCCGAATCGCAATTGTTGGGGCAAGAACCAGAGTAGGACGATTAAAACGACTGACTACCTCCAGACCCAAAATAGTCTTACCCGAACCCGGAGCCGCAACAATGTGTAATCGATCATCATCGAGATGTGACTGTAGTTCGTCTAGAATTCGCTTCTGATACGATCGCCATTTCTTAGTGAACTCAAGATGGGGTCTCCCGCTCAAGCATCAAAACGCTCCTATCATGGCGTCTGAAAACGTGATAAAAAATGAGATGGTTTCTTTTGCATAGTCACCACTGAAATACACGGACTCGTAATAGAGTTTTATTAATAATCTCAGCGAGATCATTGTTCACTGCCAATCATCATTTCCTTATGCCATCTAATCTAGCCATGGTGAAGCCTTCCCCATCGTACCACAATAGTCGCATTTGTAGATCCGATCAGGCCCTACTTTCGTGAGATCAATGGGGGCTCCACACTTGGGACAGGTTGCAATTGGACACATCTTTTCCTTGATGATCTCAATGTGCTCACGAATGTCGTACATGATGTCCACAAAGAACCCGCTCAGAATGCGCTCGTCATCGGAATAGATGCTGATCGTGAGAACTCCGCCCTGTGGGGTTCCACTGACCTGTATCTCGGCGGCGAATTGGCTCTCACCATACTTGGTCTGACCAACGTAACATGCGTAGCCAAGATACGTGCCGTCTTCAAATTCCTGATCTGAGCGATCTACCGGAGTGAGACCGCTTAGTCGAGCCTCCGCCATCTTGAGAACTACATGTGCGTTTCCGGAGAACTCAAAGGAGGAACAGTTACGTGCGAGGGCACCGCTCTTCAGTCGAGAGAATACTTCATCTGCTCGTTCGGTGGCTGTGAGCATAGGACAGATGTTTACCAACCGCTTTGTGGGAATCTTGACGACCTGTTGCTCACCATGTGCGTCCACATAAAGAATGGTCCCACCATATTCACTATCAACACAGCGAAGTGGTCGCAACCAAAAGATCGCACTCTCAAAGCTATGCCCCGCAATATTCCCAAGGGCCTGTGTTCGTGATGTATTCCTCACAAACTCAAAAGCGTCAGGAATATTGAGGACAACTTCTACATCCGTAATGATCAAATCAGTTGTATTTTCCACTTTGATGGCCAGCTTGAGATATTCTCCAACGACATCAAATCCGCTGGCAACTTTGATCGGCCCTTTTCCTGTGTCCGATTGAGCCTTTGCTTCAAAGACACGTGGCTGATCTTTCGCGGCGAGGAGATTCCCTATCATGACCTCATCATCAACAGCAGACTGACGAATGGATGGAATTTCTCCCGAACCACCGGAGCGTAATCTTCCTCTATCAAGTTCTAGTGAGTGTGATTCTTCCGAATCGGCACGGTCACCATCTCTGCGAAATAGTGAGAACTGGCTGGAACGTAGTTTCAAGATACCGATGGTCCCACATATCAGGATCGCTCCCAGAACAACAAAGGCGTGACCGATAGTAGCAGGATTCACCAAGATAACAAAGAGATCACTAAGAGGGGTCGATTCCTCATTACCAAATGAGACGATGGACGGGCCATCGTAGACAAATTTAGTAATATATATACTATCAATATGAGCCTCAAACATTGACCAATACAAAAATTTCCAATACCGTTGGTTGCTTCCGTAAGATGCATCAAAACCTGAAATAGTCCATTGGGATGCTCCTTGTGACACCGTGATACTGGCGTATGCATCATCAACCTGGATCTCTACAGTTGCCCAGACATTCGGGGTCCACCCAACTGATCCATTCGTATGTTTACCGCCGTAAGAGATTGAACTACGTACATCTTTATCATAATAGCTGGAAAAGGCAGTATAGGTCGTTCCTCCCTGCCAAGAGTCGGTTTCATTTGTGAAATATTGATAAAATTGGTGGATGTCAGTAAAAGCGGTTCTGACTCTGTATATCACTCGTGAATGTTCAGGTACTGGTTCCTTTGTACGAATAAATCCTGAATCTAGCGCGGGCTTGGTGCACTTCAAATAGCCAAACTCTTGGCTATAACTCGCATGAGATGAAGAAGTCCATTTATGAGTCCAATCAACTACCGTAGATTCAAAGTCATCAAAGAAGACAAATGTGGCATCACCTGATGCAGCCGATTCAGTAGTAGTGTATGCACCATAATAAATATAAATTATCTGATCCGAATCAAGATTACCAGCGACCCTCACCCAGAATATTGCCACACTTGATCGGGTCATTGATTCAATCCAATAAGATAACAACAGAGACCCATTAGAATTTGTAAATCGTACATCACCAAAATCTTCTTGACAGTGCTCTGAAAGATATACCTCGTTTCCACTGTCAGTCCCCTCCCCATAGTGAACTACTATTTTGATCTGGTAGTTCGTTCCTGCGCCCTTAGTTCCGGAAATACTGATGGTCTTACGATATTGCCACTCGGCTAACCATTGATCTACATCATCAGCGACATGAAACGCCGTATTGTACGGATTATTGCTATTGGGCTGTAATGCCATTAGGGGCATGACTGTAAATAGTGTAAGAAAATATACAACAATAAAAATCCCGAGTAAATTATGACGGCGTGCCAACTTTTTTCCTCCTGCTCAAGATTCGTCAGTTTGGTGCTGTCGTATAAAGTCAGGTACAACCTGTTAAATTTCACGTGGCCATTCGAAAATAGGGTTATTACCTTTTCGACAACTGTAACCAATAAAAAATATAATGAACAAGTTCTACAGTTCCGTAATTTACGTCCGAGTAAATGGATCGGACTTCGCTTTCTGCCTGTGCTCGTATAATTAATATTTCTTGGAAAACAGATCGAAAATATTAATCAAATATGGACCTGTATGTCTTCGTAGTTGCTAATAAAGTGCAATCTTTTGAGTGGTCTATTGTCGTTAGTTATGCTATTCGTTGCACATTTTCTGGAGCAGTCTGGATGCTGCTTTTTGTACAGCTTGAAGCATGAAAAACACAATTAGATTGTGTGATTAACATGACGAACACAGAAAACCAACCTGGCATGGAACCAGACTATCCGTGGGCGGGAAACCAACCTGGCATGGAACCAGACTATCCATGGTAAGTCGATCCAGATGTGGATGAGGCGTTTCTTGTCGCTTCATCCACACATACTTCTGTTTTTTCTATTTTAAACATTTCAGACCGATAGGTAATTGCAATCATGTTTTTATCTGCAATTAAAATCATAATATTATACAGCCTGAATAGGATGCACAGTCCCAAATATTATATAAATAAACCTGAAAAATTTAATTCTTCGGGATTTGTCATAATCATTGCGGTGTATTTTTTATATAAAACCATAAGTTGATATATGTTTGATTTCAATTTCGGGCACAATTTGTCATAGTGACAAAAAATGAGAGAGGTTCAAGTTTTACTAAACAAAAATGTCTTTGTCCCTGGTGAAACCATCGAGGGAACAATGACTGTAACAACGGACAAGGAATTCAAATGCAACAAGGTTGTTATGACCATTGTAGCAGAATTAACGGCAATAACAACATATACCGATAAACACCACCATACTCGTCAAAACAAAAAGACCCGGAAGATTTTGGAAGACCATATTGTGTTAGCTAAAAAGACAACAATAGCAGAGGGAACCACTTCTTTTGATTTCAAATATACGCTTCCATCGAATGCACTTCCAAGTTGTTCAGTGTTCTTGGGGGGTGTTACGTACTATGCCAAAGGAAATGTAGATGTTTCATGGTCTATCGATCCTTCAGATAAGACCAAGTTTACTGTCCTACCAGTACTCCAAAAGATGAAACCTCAGACTCAGACTGAGACCGTAAAACTCAAGGGTGGCGCAGAGATAATTTTTGAGATTCCTAACGATGTTCTTACTCCTAGACAACCAATCATCGTGCGAACAAGGATTATGGGTGATCCGTCAATACGCGGCATCAGATACAAGCTCATAGGATATCAGAGAAGTAAGATCAGTCTTTCAAAAGAGAGGAATGATCTGATCCTTGCTGAAAATGAGGTACCAGTTGAAGACCTGATTGGTGGTCAAATGTCTGAGATTGTATTTAGTTTAGATGATGATTATCCAATTCAACTGGATACTAACGCCTTGAAATTGTGGTATGGTATAAAAATAACAGTGGATATTCCGCGTCGTTTAGATAAGACCGTGGAGATACCACTGATAGTTGGTATTCCAGCAGTGGATACCGATATGATGTAGCAGGTTCTCTATTCCTTCAAAAGTTGTGGCTGGTTGAATCCAGTCGCAACAACTTATTTTTTTATGGCTCACGATCTTTTTGATATGCTAGTGTCGCAAAAGACGGATGAGTTAGTTAGCGGATGAGGCCACACCACACTATAGACCATCAATGTACAAAAATGTACAATTTTGCTTGATTAGATACATAGCTTTATATTGGGTCTGAATGGGCTGCATACTTGGTAATCACTATGACGAGGCGAAACATCCTCCATCACAGGCGGGATTGCGTTTGGACACAATCACGAAGATGAGATCATTGATGTAAGCGAGATTTTTATCGGCTGCAAGTTGCGGAAGATACGGCCACCAGCCTCTGATCCTTTGCAAGTCTATCATAACCTGAAGGAAGAGTATGGCGGTGAGAGTTTTCTTATTGAGTCAATGGATCCGATACGGAAGACTTCCCGATACACGATCTTAGGTTTTAACCCAGTATTCACGTTCACTGCAAAGGATAATGAAGTTGGGATAAATGAGAGTCATGCAAAGGTAGAACGCCCATATGACTATCTTCAAACCTTCTACCACCGATTGAAAAAGCAGACTCAGAACAAAGCCAACTTTGCGAACCAGCTGGTAGGCTATCTCTCGTATGATCTCGTGAAACAATTTGAAACGGTTCCAACACTGACAAATGATGATTTACTCTTCCCCGATGCTCACCTCATAGTTCCGTCAGTGGTTCTGTACTTCGACCATATCAAACGTGAAGTGTACAGCAGCGTCCCAGAGGCTGAGATACAACACCTGCTGAAACGAGAAGAACCGCTGGAGCATATCACGGTTGGTAAAAGCAGATCGAACATAGGAAAGAGAGAGTATGAAAGAGCAGTTGAACAGGCGATCGAGCATATCTATGATGGCGACATCTTTCAAATAGTGCTCTCCCGACGAAAACAAGCTTCGTTCAAAGGGGAACATCTCCGGATTTAAGAAATCCTACGAGCGACCAATCCGTCACCATATATGTTCCTTCTCGAGTTCGACGAGACCTGTCTTGTTGGGTCATCACCTGAAATGCTGGTCAAACTTGAACAAGATGTACTCACTACAAAACCAATTGCTGGAACTAGACCTCGTTCCCCGAACATCGAGGAAGATGAGAAACTCAAAGTCGAATTGCTTCTTGATGACAAAGAGCGAGCCGAACACGTTATGCTGGTAGACTTGCACCGGAACGATCTTGGTCGAGTGGCGAAGTACGGGACTATCAAAGTTGACCAGTTCATGAACGTTGAGAAATTTTCTCATGTACAACATATCGTGTCACGGGTTCGAGGTATTCTAAGAGCAAATTGCGATCAATTTGATGTGCTGCGCGCGGTGTTTCCAGCTGGCACGGTCACAGGTGCTCCGAAGCCCCGAGCAATGGAACTGATCGAACAATTCGAATCAACTCGAAGAGGGCCCTATGCGGGAGTGGTTGGCCATTTTGATTTTAATGGGAACATGGACTTTGCGATCACAATTCGCTCATTGGTCATTAAGAGCGATCAAGTGTACGTGCAGGCTGGAGCTGGTATTGTAGCGGACTCTATTCCTGAACGAGAGTTTTTCGAGACCGAGCACAAGATGCAAGCAATGATCCAAGCTCTGGGAGGGGATGTTCATGAGTAGAGTGGTGATCATCGATAATGTGGATTCGTTTGTTTACAATATTGCTCAGTACCTAGGAGAGCTCGGTGCCGACATTGTTGTTCTTAGGAACCATGTATCACTTGCTGATATACTGCAAAAGAACCCCGACAAAATAGTTCTCTCTCCGGGGCCGGGGCATCCCAAAGATTCGAGAGTGACCCTTGATGTGATCCGTTCGGCCGAGGTTCCCGTCTTAGGAGTCTGTCTAGGTCATCAAGCAATTGGATACATATTCGGAGCGGAAGTTGTACGTGCAGAGAGACCTATCCATGGCAAGACCTCTCTAATCACACATACTGGAAATGGGCTCTTCACAAATCTACCTAACCCCATCAGGGCTACAAGGTATCACTCCTTAGTCATCGATGAGACCACTCTCCCGCAGGAATTGCAAGTGACAGCACGAACTGACGACGGTCTCATCATGGCGATCCGACACCGCTCTAGACCGCTTTTTGGTGTTCAGTTTCATCCCGAATCAATACTGACTCAAGGAGGACGGACCTTGTTGTCAAACTTTCTGACTATGTGAGGAGGGGTTTGAATGAAGTCTATTGACACAAAACAGAGAACACCAGAATTCAGGATCGGACGAGACCTGCTTAGCGATCCTGATACATTTCGATCCGTTCTCCAAGGGCAAGTATTTGTAATCACTGAAGACAATGTGGCACGACATCATCTTGACCGTTTCCTGAGAGGGATAGCACCACTCGATCTCAAAATACACACCATGATGATCGAGGGGGGAGAGGAACATAAGACGCTGGAAACAGTGGTCTCTCTCTACTCATTTCTCTCCAAGACCAAGGCAACACGATCTGATACGATCGTTGCATTTGGGGGAGGCGTAGTTGGTGACGTGGCTGGTTTTGTTGCGTCAACGTTCAAGCGTGGAATGAACTTTGTTCAGGTTCCCACGACGCTACTAGCACAGGTTGATGCAGCAATTGGTGGTAAGACCGGGTTCAACCTTCCCGAGGGCAAGAATCTGGTGGGCACATTCTACCGACCACAGGGAATAATCTGTGATACTGGTACACTTGAGACCTTGGCCGAAGAAGTCTACAAGAGTGGTCTTGCCGAGGTGGTCAAGTATGGTCTCATCATAGATCCAGAAATCATTGATATTCTTCGGGCCTCGAAAAAAGAAATTCTCGAGAGAGATCATTTTATTTTAATTGGCTTGATAGCGAGATGTTACAAGTGTAAGAACCAGATCATCTCAGTTGATGAGAGAGAAGAGCTCGGGCTGCGGGAACTGCTAAACTATGGACACACAATTGGACATGCATTAGAAGCGGCCTCACACTTTGATCTGACCCATGGCGAAGCGGTCTCATTGGGTATGGTCCTTGAGACAAAATGTGCTGTTGATGAAGGCATAGTATCCACGGATATCTTGGACATGGTTGTATCCATTCTTTCTTCTCTCGGATTACCAACTGTTCTCCCTACTGCACTTTACACCGAAGACATTCGGCCGTTTCTTCTTCAGGATAAGAAGATGCGGGGCGGAACGTTACGAGCACCACTTCTCGTAGGACTTGGAAAGGCCAAGGTGCGAGAAGTGAGACCAACTTACTTTTTGAAGCAATTCAATGGAGGCGATGCACTTGCTTGTTGTAATGTACAAGAATGCGACTAGAAAACAGATCGAGAAAGTGATCTCGACAATAGAAAAAATGGGACTTGTATCCCACATTATACCTGGGCGATCACGAGTCGCCATCGGAGTCACTGGAAATACGGGAAGAGTTGATGCGGGACAAATCGAAGTTCTTCCGGGAGTCATGGAAGTAGTCCACATCACGAAACGGTACAAGTTGACAAGTATTGAGATGAAACCCGATCGTACAGTTATTGAGGTCGATGGGATTGAGATTGGCGGTTCACGACCCGTGATCATTGCCGGGCCTTGTGCTGTAGAATCTCACGAACAACTTGTAGAGATCGCCCAGAGTGTTAGAGACGAAGGGGCAGATATGCTTCGTGGCGGGGCCTACAAACCAAGAAGCTCGCCATATGCATTTCAGGGTCTCGGGCTTGCGGGTCTCAAGATCCTCGCAGATGCAAAGAAACGCACGGGACTACCGATCGTATCCGAGGCTCTCAATATCGAGACCTTTTCGCTCGTGGAAAAGTATGTGGACATCATACAGATCGGCGCACGAAATATGCAGAATGTGGAGTTGCTCAAACGTGCGGGTCGTTCAAAGAGACCAATTCTTCTGAAGCGTGGCCTCTCAGCGACTCTCGAAGAGCTCCTCTTGGCCGCGGAATACATTATGTCCGAAGGGAACTACAACGTGATCTTATGCGAGCGGGGAATTCGGACGTACAACAGACACACGCGATTTACTCTTGACCTAGGAGCGATCCCGGTACTGCGAACGCTCACGCATCTCCCACTCCTTGTTGATCCGAGCCATGCTGCTGGGAGGCGAGACCTTGTACTGCCACTTGCACGAGCCGGATTAGCGGTCGGTTCTGACGGTCTCATAATCGAGGTGCATTCGAGACCTGAAGAGGCTCTTTCTGACGGCCCGCAGGCACTCACTCCAGAGATGTTTGCAAAGTTCATGCGAGAACTGGGGAGAGACCGACATCAGACGACTCAACTCATTGCGGAGGTGTACTAGATGATCCAAGAGACCTTACACAAGATAGTGGACCGAACTGATCTCTCCTCAAAAGAAGCGGCTTCTGCGATGTCAAACATTATGAGCGGCACGACCAGTGCACCACAGATCGCAGCATTTCTCGCAGCGATACAGATGAAGGGCGTCACCCCTGACGAGCTCTATGGGTTTGCAAAAGTCATGCGCGAAAAGGCTGTACGTATTGAGGTCCCACCAAACACGATGGACACTTGCGGGACAGGTGGCGATGGTCTTGAGACCTTCAATGTATCAACTGCTGCTGCGTTTGTCATTGCTGGAGCCGGAGTACCAGTGGCGAAGCATGGCAACAGAGGGGTCTCAAGCAGATGCGGGTCAGCGGATCTTCTAGAAGAGGCGGGCATATCAATCAACCTGACACCCTATCAGGTGGAGAAGTGTGTCAATGATGTTGGAATCGGGTTTCTCTTTGCGCCACTATTTCATAAAGCCATGAAATACGCAATGGGTCCACGTCAAGAACTTGGAATGCGAACGGTCTTCAATATCCTTGGTCCTTTGACGAATCCTGCACGTGTCAACTATCAGATCATTGGAGTCTACGACCAGTCGCTTACCGAACTACTGGCAGAGGTTCTAAAGAAGCTAGGACTAAAACACGCCTTGGTGGTTCATGGTGCTGGTCTGGACGAGATCACCACTACGGGTTCCACCAAACTATCAGAAGTACACCGGGGTAGAGTAAGGACCTACACCATCGAACCGGAGGACTTTGCTCTTACTAAAACATCTCTTCAAGACATCAAAGGTGGTACACCACAAGAAAACGCCAAGATACTTAACAGAGTACTGGATGGTGATCCCTCACCGTACACCGACATTGTTCTTCTCAACGCCGGAGCAGGATTATACGTTGCAGATCAGGTCTCGGACATCCAAGAGGGGATCGAGCTTGCACGAACAGTCATAGCCGATGGTGACGCAAGAAAATGCTTTGACATGCTACGGACTTTTTCCGCCTCACTGGCAAGAGGAGGGTAATTCATTGAGAGCAGATTTGGGTGAATTAGTAGAATCCATCGTGGAGAAACGGGCTGTAGCAATCCCTCAGAAAAAGAGTCTCACTTCGGTATTGCAAATGGGCCATAGATCAGGGGTCAGAGTCATTGCCGAGGTCAAACCAGTCTCTCCAACAGATGGAACGTTGATGGGCAAGAACACTCCCATAGAAAAAATAGTCGCAGCCTACGAAGCAGGCGGTGCCTCAGGAATCTCGGTCTTGATCGAGCCGATACATTTTGGTGGCTCTATCGATCTGCTGAAGAGAGTCAGGGAAACGTGTAACTTGCCCGTGTTGGCAAAGGGGTTCATTCTTTCGCCGTACCATTTGGCTCAATGTGCAGCTGCTGGGGCTGATGCTTTTTTGCAGATGGTTCGCGTCGCCGAATCAATAGACCTCAGCCTGCGAGAAATGATAGAACTTGGCAGAGCGATGGAGATGGACGCAGTTGTCGAGGTTGTCAATTCTGAAGAGATGAAAAAGGCTCTCTCAGCACAGGCACGAATCATTGCAGTAAATTGTCGCAACATCTACTCCGACCTGTCGATAGATCTCAACAAGGTCCGTATCGGTCAAGATCTTCCAGATAGTATTGCACTGATCTCGGCCTCTGGGATTAACAGCGCTTTTGATCTGAAAAGAGTATACGCACAATCTGGTAACCGCGTTGATGCAGTTCTCGTTGGAACAAGCCTAATGAGATCGGATAATCCCGAGAGAGCGGTTCGAGAACTTGTTGCCGCGGGAAACGAAGTAGTCGCAAGAGCAGAGGAGGGAGGGCATTGACAAGGGTACAGGTATGTGGCGTAAGAACTGTTGAAGATGCTCTCATGTGTGAAGAAGAGGGAGTAGATGCAGTCGGCTTTGTTCTTGTAGAAGGGCGCAAACGGAGTATCTCTCCCAAGACAGCACGAGAGATCGGAACTCAACTCGGTCCATTTGTTCAAAGAACTGGGATCATCCTTGAGCGATCTGTAGAGACAATTATTGCACTCGCGAGCGAAGCGGAGGTGGATGTGATTCAGACGTACTCTCAGGATCTTAAGACGATAGAGGAATTACGCGACCAAGGATTCAGAGTTGTGAATACGGTCTTAGTCACGCCAGCAGAAGAGCGCACATCAGACCAAGTTACGGCCACATTGCTGAACGAGTTGAGTGAACTCTGTGATCTGGTTCTCTTTGAACCAGTTGTTGATGGAGCATTTGGAGGACAAGGGCTTCAGCATGATTATCATCGATTGACTCAGGACTTTCTTCCATACTGCCGAAGGTTTGCTATCGCGGGAGGACTGAATCCCAATAATGTTGGGAGCGTATTGAGACTCCAACCGTATGCAGTTGATGTTTCATCGGGAGTTGAGAGTGAGATCGGTAAGAAGGACAGGAACTTGGTACGAGCATTCGTTGCAGAATGCAAGAGGAGATGAAACGATCAATGGCTCAAAAAACATACTTTGGCGAATTCGGTGGGCAATATGTTTCAGAAGTTCTGATGCCGGCTCTTGAGGAGCTGGAAATGCAATATGAGAGAATTGCCCGGAGCAGAGAATTTCAGAAGGAACTTGAGTATTACCTTCATTACTTGGTAGGACGACCAACTCCGCTCTATTATGCTGAACGACTCTCCAATGCTCTAGGAACCGCAAAGATTTACCTCAAACGGGAGGATCTCTGCCATCTCGGTGCCCACAAGATCAACAACACTCTCGGCCAGATCTTACTTGCAAGAAGGATGGGCAAGACAAGAATAGTTGCCGAGACCGGGGCAGGACAACATGGAGTCGCAACCGCTGCTGCTGCTGCGGCCCTAGGTCTCGAATGTGTTGTATACATGGGGGCAAAAGATGTTGTTCGTCAGTCGCTCAATGTTTATCGAATGAACCTCTTTGGAGCGAGGGTAGTTCCTGTCGAGACTGGTTCGCAGACATTGAAGGATGCGATCAATGAGGCATTGAGAGATTACGCAGCGAACAGCGAACATACTCATTATGTTATCGGCTCGGTGGTTGGTCCTCACCCGTATCCAACAATAGTGAAAGAGTTTCAATCGGTCATTGGCAAAGAAACCAGAGCACAGATCATCCAATTGGAAGACCGGCTACCAACCCATGTAGTAGCCTGTGTTGGTGGAGGTAGTAATGCGATCGGCATCTTCAATGCGTTCGTCGATGACCCTGTGAAGTTGGTGGGTATCGAAGCCGCTGGCAAGGGACTTGAATCAGGTCGGCACAGTGCGGCCATAGGCAGAGGCAGACCCGGTGTTCTCCACGGACAGAAGAGTTACTTTTTGCAGGATGTAGAGGGACAGATCATTGAGACCCACTCGATCGCTGCGGGACTCGATTATCCGGGGGTTGGCCCGGAGCATGCATTTCTGAAAGCAACAGGAAGGGTGGCCTATGATAGTGTGACCGATGCTGAGGCATTGAAGGCGTTTCATGATCTCTCTCGAATAGAGGGGATACTACCTGCTCTGGAGAGTTCTCATGCAATTGCATATGTTCAGCGGATTGCGAATGAGTTGACTTCTGACGACATAGTTGTGGTCTCGCTTTCCGGAAGGGGCGACAAGGATGTCTTAACATTCGCAGAAAAAAATGGAGGGATTAAAAATTAGTTCTATTGATCGGTTGGCACGAGTATTTGAAACAGGCAAAGGCGTATACATGGCCCATGTCTACTACGGAGACCCTAGCAGTGAGTTTTCTCAGAGGCTCATTCAAACACTGATCACAAACGGTGTAGACATCATCGAATTTGGCATTCCATTTTCAGATCCCACTGCCGATGGACCAGTATTTCAGAGAGCCTGTTATAGGGCCCTACAAAATGGAATGACTCCAGCAAAGGCATTAAGGGGGATTCGGCTCATTCGAGAGGCAAACAAGACAGTACCAATCGTTGTGACGACTTATTACAACATAGTCTTCACGAGAGGCACTGACACGTTCTTGGCCCAAATTAGTGAGGCGGGGGCCGATGCATTACTCATCCCAGACATACCACTTGAAGAGAGCTCCGAACTCTTGAGCCGAAGTAAGGAACATGATATCCATCTGATTCAGATGATCAGTCCACGCACCTCTGATAGTCGAATGCAAAAGATCATGGCACAGGCACGGGGTTTTGTGTATGCAACCGCAGTTCCCGGAGTCACCGGGGTCAGAGAGAGAGTACAAGACGAGACCCTCTCCTTTGTCAAGAGAACAACACAATACTACGATATCCCTATCCTTGTTGGTTTCGGAATCTCGCGCCCTGAGCATGTCACACCTATCATAGGAGCTGGGGCAAGAGGAGTGGTCACAGGAAGTGCGGTATGTAAGATCTACGAACGCCAACTAGACGATCCGGATGCTGCGCTTGGAGAGATCGGGAATTTTGTGGCCAGTATTTCGCAGGCCTGTTCTCAAAGCTAAGGGGGCGAGGCCTCAATGAAATTATGCCTCACCGTCACCGGATCGACTTACGAGGACTGCAAGAAAATCATGGAATCAACAAGTGCAGATCTCTTTGAGCTTCGTCTTGATTATTTCAAACACAACCAATCTTTTGATGAATTGTTCAGTGCAGTTGATAGACCAATTATAGCAACTAATCGACCGATCACAGAAGGTGGCATGTTTCACGGTTCAGAAAATGAGAGATCCCGGATACTCTTGGATGCAATTGATTCGGGCGCCTCGTTTGTGGACATAGAATTTGATGCCGATCCACAAGTGCGTCAGAAGATCATGGGACAGGCTGAGTCGGAAGACTGCAAGGTCATTTTGTCAAAACATTTCTTTGACAGGTCTCCTCCGGTTGATCACCTTCACAAATTATTAATCAAAATGTCCAAAGAGAATCCATATATTATTAAAATAGTTACTATGGCTGAGACCGCCTTAGACTGGCTGAGGGTCCTTAATCTCTATGAGTACAGGACTCAGGATGATCCACAATTGATCGCTTTCGCAATGGGGGAAGCCGGTCGTATATCGAGAATCGCGGCACTCTATCTTGGTGCTCCGTTCATGTACGTCGCAAGTAACAGGTTCAGCAAGGTTGCACCGGGACAGATCGTACTGGGGGAAATGAGATCGATTTTGAAGGGGCTGAATTCATGAAGCGACTACTCTTGATAGGCAATCCTGTTGCTCACTCCATGAGCCCGGTCATGCAAAATGCTGCACTCAAGGCCATGCAGTTAAATAATGAATATTATTATGAGACCCTAGAGATATCGGAGAGCGGCTTGAGAGAGATCGTCCACGCGATATCTATCGGGGAGATCGCAGGTGCAAACGTCACTGCCCCCTACAAGACACGGATTCTTCAGTACCTCACACGAGTTGAGTCACCCGCCCATATGTTTGGCTCGGTAAACACACTCTTCCGTGAAGGGACTTCTGTAGTCGGTTGCTCTACGGACAGTACTGGTTTTCTGAAAGCGCTCTCGGAGCATGGTCTCAAGCTAAACAAGGTTAGAACGTTAATCATTGGCGCCGGAGGTGCTGCAAGAGCAGTTGCGTTCGCATTGGCTCAATCGTCGGCCTCTGAACTGATCATTCTCAATCGGACTGTAGACAATGCAAGAGTCTTGGTCGCCACGCTCAAGCATCACTTTCAGATAAAGGCCGAGTATGGTCTGCTTGCGGATTATGAACAGTATCTCTCCCAAATTGATCTCCTCATCAACTGTACCCCTTTGGGAATGAAGGGGGCTTACGAGAGGTACTCGCCAATACCGGCCATCCCTACTACATGTGATAATCTCACAGTCATGGATCTTGTATACAATCCCAAACAGACCAAGCTTCTCGAAATTGCAAGAGAGGCAGGTTGCAAGACCATAGATGGTATCTCCATGCTTGTTCACCAAGGTGCGGAATCACTTCGGATCTGGACAGGAGAGTCACCACCAGTCGCGGTCATGAGAAATGCAGTAGAGAGATCACTACGACAAGGAGGGCCAAACAGTTGAGAAACATAGGACTGGTCGGATTCATGGGGACGGGCAAGACTGTGATCGGAAAGGCCTTGGCCAGTAGGCTCGGGCTTCAATTCTTTGACACGGACCAGTTCATCGAGAAAATGACAGGGAAAAGTATCACTGCGATCTTCGAGCAGAACGGAGAACAGCAATTTCGCAGGCTTGAAGAGACCGCTGTTGAAAGACTGAGCAGACTACAAGCGGTGATCAGTTACGGTGGTGGAGTTGTTCTTAGTCCAGTAAATCGAGAGAGGCTCAAGAACCGTTCTTTTATTATTTTATTGCGAGCAACACCCGCCACGATTCTACGCCGATTGAGAGAGGATCAGACACGCCCCCTATTAGACAGCAGAAAGACCGTCGATCAAATTGCAGCGATGATGAACAAACGACATCCGTTCTATGAGTCAATGAATGACTATTGTATCGACACCGATGGAAGAGCCATTGATGAAATTGTCGAAGAGATAATAGAGAGAGTGGAATGAGCTATGAGAGTTGTCGTTAGCAGGTCTCAGATAGATGGAAAAGTGAAAGCGCCCCCATCGAAGAGTTACATGCATCGAATGATAGTGGGAGGTCTCCTCTCATCAGGAACTACACAGATCCACAATCCACTATATTGTGATGACACGATTGCCACAATCTCTGCTGCAAGCGCAATGGGAGCGGTTATCAAAAAGGACGATCAAACTTGTATTGAGAGCACAGGAATTTTGAGAGAGCCATCAAGACCTGTTGATTGCAGAGGCTCAGGAACGACTCTCCGATTCTTTACAGCACTGGCGGCAATAACCGAGGGCAAGACGACCCTTACAGGCGATGAAACACTCATGCGACGACCAATGGGGGCATTGGTGTCAGCTCTGAGACAACTCGAAATAAGGCCAAGGACGATCAATACTCGTGAAGCATCGCTGATAGAGATCGCAGGTACTTCGGTCCGAGGTGGAGAGGTGGTCATTCCGGGTAACGTCAGTTCACAATTTATCTCCGCGTTACTGTTCATTGCACCTAAAACAAAGCATGGTCTCACGATCAACATTCTAAACGGCTTGGAGTCGCAACCATATGTTCAGATCACCCTTGATTCAGTGGGTCTCTTTGGGATCTCGGCGGAACATACAGATGATTGGTCACGTATCCACGTTGATGGTGGTCAAGAGTATTCGGCCTGCAAATGTCACATTGAAGGTGATTACTCATCGGCAGCGTTCTTATTTGCGGCGGGAATCCTTGCGGGAAAAGTCTGTGTGACCGGGTTGAATCCAAATTCGAGCCAAGGGGATGCGACGATTCTTGATATTCTTAGACTAATGGGTGCAGAGGTTGGGCAATCTTCAAACTCGTTCTGCACAGGAAAAAGTGAGCTATCTTCGGTCAAGATCAATGTCAGCCAAATTCCTGATCTCATTCCTATTCTTACTGTACTTGCATCTCAGGCTGATGGTACTACGATGCTCTATGGCATCCGGCGACTCCGCTGGAAGGAGAGCGATCGTATAGCATCGCTTCTGACTGAACTGAGAAAGATGGGTGTACGCATTGAGACAATAGGGGACGCCTTCAAAATTGAGGGGCCAACATCTCTTAGAAGTGCGGTCATCGAGCCACATCGAGACCATCGTATTGCAATGACAGGGATTATTGCAGGTCTCATAGCCGATGAGGGAATGATTATTGAACATAGTGAATGCATCACAAAGAGCTATCCACGGTTTCTCGCCGATCTAGCAACCTTAGGTGGAGAGATCAAAATTGTAGAGGAGTGAATTCAGCAATGTTCACATTCGGTAAATTATTTAAAATTCATGTCTTTGGCGAGAGCCATGGTAAAAGTATTGGAGTCGTAGTTGAAGGGTGTCCAACAGGAATCTCTCTCGACCCGGAGGTCATTCAAGAAGCATTGGATCAGCGACGACCCGGAACTGGAAGACTGACAACAGCAAGACAAGAACCGGATCAGGTTAAGATCCTTTCAGGAATATTCAAGGGTCATTCGACAGGAGGACCCATACTACTTCTGATCCATAATGAAGACTGTGACTCTTCAGGGTATGATGATCTACACGACACGCCTCGACCGGGTCATGCCGATTATACTGCACGGATAAAATATGGTGGAAATAATGACTATCGGGGTGGTGGATTTTTTTCAGGGCGGATAACGGCATCCTTTGTCATGGCTGGTGCAGTTGCGAATCAGATTCTCAAATCATATGGTATTGAAATACTTGCACACACTACGAAGATTGGCAGAGTCAAGGTCGATGAGCCAATATCAAATGAGCAGATCAGAGAGCAAGTGTACCGTAATGAGACCCGGTGCGCTGACGCAATAATCGCAAGACAGATGGAACAGGAAGTGCTGGCGGCTAAGAGTGCAAGAGACTCTGTCGGAGGGATCATAGAGTGTCGAGTCCTAAATCTTCCAGCAGGTCTCGGAGAACCAATATTCGACTCTGTTGAGAGTTACCTGAGTCATGCAATGTTCAGTATCCCTGCCGTGAAAGGGATAGAGTTCGGAGCCGGCTTCTCAGCAGCCGAGATGCGCGGTTCCACACACAATGACCAGATGAGGATCCATGATGGAGAGGTCTCCTTTCTCAAGAATGATGCAGGCGGAATTTTAGGCGGGATAACAACAGGCGCGCCTGTGGTATTTCGAGTGGCGGTCAAGCCCACACCAAGCATTGCAGTCCCGCAACAGACAGTGAATTTAGCAACGGGAGAAAACGCCGAGATCAAAATTATCGGACGACATGACCCATGCATAGTCCCAAGAGCTGTTCCTGTCGTTGAGGCCATGGCAGCAATTGTGTTCGCAGATCTGTTAGCATATGCAAAGGTCTCCAATGTGCGAGGTATTCCCAGACCGTTAACTGATCATACTATCTTTACTGAATCATAAGATCAAAGCTCTGGAAGAGCAGACCACAAGACTCTGGGCGTACTGGAACATTACGTCGGACTATCTGTGACCAGCGTTTCTGACCGTTCCCGATTTCGAAAATGGAACAGCACAGAGAGGGGAACAGCAAGGAGGAACAATCCTGCGACTGTGAAAGCAAAGGCATAGTTGTGCCCACCAAAGGCAAGCAAGATCCCTATGATAAGTGGTCCAGTAGAATGCCCCACATCCATGATCGTACTGAGCAGACCAAGGGCCGTTCCCTTTTTGAGTAGTCGCAACACTCTCGGTCACTAAGGGCGAGGTTGTCGAATCAGTCGCAACAATAGACAGAGCAATCGGAACAATGAGAGAGAATTGGAACCAGATATTGGGAATTAGTGTTGCAAGTATGATCAGCATACAGAGTGAGACAAGTCCTGTTCCAATAAATGGCACTCGCCCAAACCGATCAGAAGCACGGCCTACGATCGGACCTGAAATAAGAAGTGTCATTGTGAGCAGTGTAAATGCAGGACCCGCGAACCATTCGGGAGCTCCTGAAACCTCGGTCCAAAATAGGGGAAAGAAGAACTCGTAAGCACCATAGAGAAAGAATGTAGCAGCCTGAGCCGCACAGATGATCAGGACATCTTTTGTTAGGACCGCAGAAACGGGGATATCAGGAGCAGTAGCCCGATCAATTTGTTCTTTCTTCGTGGGGTTGATGGGGAGAACGATAGCGATGGCCAATACGGTCAATCCGATGAACCCACAGAGAAGATAGACTCCACGATAGATGTCAACTCCGAATTGCTGAAACACAGGAACCGCAAGAAGAAAACCTCCCACGAGAGGCGCTACCGTCCGGCCTACTCTCGTCGATGAAGAATAGAGAGCCATCTTTTCACCACGACTGTTCCCATACCACTCCGCCACGATCGCCAAGGCCACAGGACCAAGAATGGCGGTTGCAAAACCGTGAATGAATCTCACGATCACCAAGTGGATCGGAACTGTTACAAAGAAATAGAGAAACGGCACAAATGCAAAGAGAAATGCCGCAGCCCAGAGGAGGACTTTAGGGCCTTTACGATCCATGAGCACACCGACAGGAGCACTCACCAAAATTCCAGTTGCAGGGGATGCAGCACCGATCATGCCAAGGGTCTCATCACCTGCTCCAAGGTATGATGCAAAGTATGGCAAGACAGGCGATTTGGACATCGTTGAACTGAAGATCGCCAGTGCACCCAGAGAACATAATAATAACATCTGCCGGGCAATACGAGATTCGTCATGGTTCAAAGTGTTATGCCCTTCGTTCTAAATAGTACAACTCGGGAAAGACTACTCTCTGAAATATTCTTTCATTTTATAGTCTGCAACATAATTCGGTTAGATTTGCATCTATTCTGGTGATTTTTGCGGTGTCAATTCTTTTACTCACAACAAACACAATGGTTGCTGAAACATCCACCACAAATAGCACTAATGATACCGCAATATCCGATTAAACGAATGTACTATAATATCGATTGATCCAATCATACATTTTTCATAGCAGTTTGAGTATTCATTCGAATGCAGAGCTTGCTGCAGCAAGTTCATCGGAAGATGGCAGTCCATCAAACCCATATATAATACAGAATTATAATATAACTACGGCGAGTGGAAATTCAATAGAGATCGACGATACCACACTCTTATAATAATCGCCGTGGTGGCAGGTGTGATAGCAATTGTGATTGTTTCTATAATACTTTGGAAACGAAAACAATAGCAATATTAGAAAAACGAAGGTTGGGTGTTCTACACCCAGCCATGCTACTCCTTTATCGTGATATTATTTCACTAGTGTATATCATTTCCAACGAGTCACTCGTTTGGCATATTTTTGTCTAGAACCTCGTAAGCGAGAATGGTTTCTTGCTTTAACAAGAATTGCTCGTCCTCTAAGGTTTCTTGTATAAATATAATTTGCAGGACATACATACTTATGCCATAATTTCGTAAATTGTTCTACGTATCTTCGATGCGCCCCAATTTTTGAAGGAATAGCATGATATTGTATTTTTTTTACTAACATGAGATTAATTTCAGTTATCAGGAGATAACGTGGATTATCAATCGGATTAAACAGTTCTTGAAGAGCTTGGAGAAAAATCCATTTCTCTTGATTAGAACCACCTTCTAAATGGCAATATATATCACCAACGGAATCGTCAATTTCATCAACAGATACTTGTAATGTATTCAGATCAGTCTTAATTACGCCCATATAATGAAATGTTTTCAAAATAACAGTACCGATTTGAAGCAAACTTGATTTAGTAGGACCATGTTTAACAAGTAACCAAAGTGATTTGAGCGTACTGGGTATCATCATAATAATTAAGAAAAGGAATATTGCTGCAATATACTTTAGCAACAGCAAAAAGTCAGAGGGTAAATAAAATTGTTGGCAGTGGTCGATAAACAAAAAGAACCCAATCAGCAAGCTTTCCAAAAATAATTTAATAAAAACATTGGTAATCACAAGTCCTCGAAAGAGAATCTTTTTGTCAACGCGAAGATCCTCTACTAAGCGCACATATTCTTCATTTTTATGAAGAGAAATTTCCCAATATTTTTGAATAGCCTCTCGATTTTTCGCATGTTTAAACATAATATCATTTGAAGCGTTTATCGATTGCATATTAAAAGGCGGCAAGGGAATTTCCAATCGTTCAAAGCCATTTTCAATAATAGGTTTAGTAAAATTGATACCAACAAAAGCTCGAAATCTTCGTACCATTAACTCATAGTCATCACTAGGATAATCTTGATTTGTTTCCACACACACAAGGTGCCAGATATTGGCTGTTTTAGTGGGATTTCCGTGTTGTGTTCTAATAGCTCTTCCACGCATCTGATTAGAAAGCATATATGAACCAACAAAACTAGCAATTACAAGCGAATTAATCGATGGTGCATCCCAGCCCTCTCCTAAAAGGGATTTGGTGCCAACTATAACTTGAACAATTCCATTATTGAAGAGTTCCGTAATAAGATGAACTATTTTATCCTTATATGAACCTACCAATTTAACTTCAATATAATTACTTGAAAAAGATAAAGGACGCAAGATTAACTTGCTAGGATCAATGCCAATAGCAAGTGCATACTTACGAAGTGAGTCTGCTGCATTTTTTGGCAAAATAACGATAGAACCACTAAGAACCCCTATTTGAAGACCTTTGATATTGGCTCTTCTGATAATTTCGAAGATAGGTATCACACCTATCTTATTGAGAGGTGTGAGTTCATTTTGATTATTTGGCAAAAATTGACGACGTATAAAATCTGTAAGAATAACCATCCTTAATTGGGGACCAAGTGTTTCAAATTCTACTCGCACAATATTAACAATTTGAAACATTTAGAAACACTCTGCCTTAAGAGATTCTCAATCCGCTTATTTTTACGTAGAGTAACTCGCTTCATCTCAATTGCGCCTATTTTCCGAAGTTCTTCTAAAATTTCTAGCAGGACAATTGGTAGACTTGTTTTTTTAACATCCGGAGGAAAAAGTAGGCCTTCCAATAAAATCTCAAGCCATTCGAGAGATATTTTTGGTACATCTATTAAAGATCCGGCTACTAATTTGATTGCATATTCCGAAATTTCTATTTTTTTAGAATGAAGAAAAACCAATATACTTGAATAAAAACCGGGTCGTTCAAGAATTTCCTCCTCATAAATCTCAGGAGACACTATCCACTTGTGAGAACATAAATATTGTAGAAATAGCTCATTTTCTTTTAGTTGATCTACGAACCGTGTTACATTATCCCTGAAATTTCTAATTTCCTTATCTTCCTCCTCTAAAGGGGTTGAAAGGATAACAAGATCTTGATGCGGACACAAGTCCCCTTCTTTGACAAGCTCAGGTACAGAAACCTCAGCGTCTACGGGTCCACATAGATCAATATAGCGTTTCCATTCAAAATCCGTAACATCATAAGGGGGGGTTGCTGTAAGTGCCACCAGTTTAATATCATTCAGTTGACTTAGAAGGAAAGTAAGGCTTTTCCACCAGCTATTTCTAAGATGATGTGCCTCATCTATCACTACTGTGCCTATTGGCACGCTGAGCAAAAATTCAATAGTATCATCAGAGTGAACATGAAAATTGGGTGATGCTTTTTTAGTTGAACTATTAATGCTTGGACTTGTATCATCTAAAGTTTCACCATCATGATTATCAGAAGATATTCTCCAATCGGTATTATTATCTTGACTGATTGCAGAGTGAAGCGCTTGGTATGTAGTAACAGTAAAAATACTAGGTTTCCGAATATCTTTTGAAACCCATGAGGGAACTGTTTTTTCTTC